>JBGCES010000841.1:0-10965 GCA_045106545.1 Saprospiraceae bacterium | reverse complement strand
CCCTGTCACCTGACTCCTGACCCCTCATATAATATCCGCAATTTCTCTTTCTACACTATTGAAATAAATCAACCCTGTTACAAAAAGTAGGAATAACAAACTAAAGGATAACCAAGCCCAGTCGTGCGGAGGCGTTCCACCTAAAATACTCCAACGGAATCCATCCACTACACCCGCCATCGGATTTAAGTAAAATAGAAATTGATAGCTTTCAGGAACAGCAGAAGTAGGATAGGCAATCGGCGTTGCAAACATACCCAAACGAAGCAGGAGTGGCGTAATAAATCGAAAATCGCGAAAGCGAATAGTTAGTGCGCTCAACCAAATCCCACCTGCTAAACCGCAGAGAATAGCGAGCAAAATAAAGAGTGGTAACCAGATAATCTTTGGAGTCAATGGGATTTGATAGATAACTAAAAGTATTGCTAATAAACCTAACACTATTACCAAATCAATTAAAGCCGTTACTGCTTTGGACAACGGAATAATCAGGCGAGGGAAATATATTTTTTGCACCATGTCCTGTGCACCTACGATGGAAGTTCCAGCTTCGCCTACTACCTGCGCGAAATAAGTCCAAGCGCATAAACCGGTCAGGGTATAAACTAGATGCGGTGTACCATTTGTGGGTACTTGTGCCACTACGCCAAAGACAAAACTTAAAATCAATAGCGTCAGTAAAGGATTGATTACACCCCAGGCAATACCGATAAACGTCTGCGCATAGCGAATCCGAAAATCACGATAAGCGAGTGTCCACAACAATTCGCGGTATTGCCATAGTTCTTGCCATGGAATATTTAGCGGATGCCGATATGGAGTGATAACGGTCTTGGTATATTTAATTTTTTCATTCAAATTTTTTGCATTTCAAAGTAAAACTAAATAATCCACGGAATTAGCATAGGCGTGGTGCGTTGATAGGTTTGATAGGTTGCCCCAAAAGTACGTACCAATTTGCGTTCTTCCAATCGCGTTCCGATATAAATATAAAGGGTAGAGATCAGTACAAGAATAAGGCTGAAATGATGTGGATAATAAAGGAAAAAACCTAATAATAAGAGTGGTGTGGCAAAATAAAGCGGATGGCGTACGTATTGATTTAAACCATCTGTTCGTAAGTTGTTTTCTATGCGACTATCATTGAATTGTTGAACGCCGCTGAATTCGCTTAGATTATAATTACGCATGGCTAAATATAGTAAAACACTACCAGTCAAGATAAACAAACCAGCGATAAACTCTTGATAAACAGTTACTTGCCATAAGTGTTGCTTTGGAGTAACTATCCAGCAGTAGAGTAGAGGAAGAAGCCCCAAAATAGCGACTAAATTAAAGAAAATGCGATACCAGCGATTAGGAATAAATCGTTTCTGTAACCAATTTTTAACGGATACATCAGCAAATAGACTGTGAAGCAAGTAGTAACTGACCAAAAGTATGATAAAGTAAAGTTCGCCTTGCAATTTGAATAAATTTTGTACAATTTTAGAAGGTATTCATTGGAAGCAACTCCTGAATTAGATATTTTTAAATAAGGACTTGGAGCGTTTTAGTCATTCAATTCGCCTTTTTCCACGCTAAATATCCACCTTTTAAATTGTATAATTTTTCAAATCCTGCTTGTTCCATTAGACTGCATGCTTTTGCACTTCGTCTCCCGCTACGACAGTAAACGAGATAGGTTTTAGTCGTGTCTAATTGTTGAATTTGTTGGGCAAATTGACCTCCCTTTATATCAATGACTTGTGCTTCAGCGATTTTTCCCGCTGCGACTTCAGTGGGTGTTCTAACATCTAAAATAACGACCGAACTATCCGACATTTTTTCTTTAAAAGCAGCAACGTCTATATTAGTAAAATTGCCTTGTGCCGTCTGAGTGGTACAAGCATAGATTACGAATGCGATGAGGACAAGTAGTAAAAGTGTAACTTTCATGTGAGGTACTTATTTATTGGTTTGTAAGGTGTATCTTTTTAATTTTGCTTTAGCTGGTGATTCTTTTCCATCGAGATAATCTACTGCATTTTGGATGTTTATAAAAAAATGCTGCTGCCCTATTTTGTTAATAAAACCACTACGTTCCATCATATCTCTTACTGGACCACGTACGCCCGAAAGATATAATTTAATGCTTTTGTTTTGACAAAGTTCTACTATTTCATCGAACGCATGCAAAGCACTGCTGTCCAAATCACTAATAGAATTTGCGGGTAAAATAATGGCTTTTAATGTCTCTCCCTTTCGTAGTATTTCTGTTTCGATCGTTTCTTTAAAATGATTGGAATTCGCAAAATATAGCTGTGCATCAAAACGTAAAATGAGCAAATCAGGACGTTCTACAATGTGTTGGAAACGATCTACATTGCGGTAGAAATCAGTATTGGGAATACGCCCCAGTATAGCGACGTGGGGTTGTGTAGTTTGGTATAAAACGACTGCTAAAGACAGTAAGACGCCGATCCCAATTCCTAATTCTATTCCCAAAGTGAGTGTAGCAATAAAGGTGATAATCAGCATCCAAAAATCCGAACGATCGCTTTTCCAAAGGTGAACAGCTTCTTTTATATCAATCAAACCAAACACAGCGACCATAATCACTGATGCTAGAATCGCTTTCGGTAAATAGTAAAATAGCGGAGTCAAAAAGAGGAGGGTTAGGACAATCAAAATTGCACTAAAAATAGCCGCCATACCCGTTTTTGCACCCGCTTGGTCATTGACCGCAGTACGCGAAAAACCACCTGTAGTGGGATAACTCTGAAAGAATGCACCACCGATATTAGCGGCACCAAGGGCAATTAATTCCTGATTGGGAATGATTTTATAATCACGGTGTTTAGATTGAATCGCTTTAGCGACGGCAATACTTTCCATAAAACTCACTAAGGCAATCGTTACTGCGATCGGAAGGAGTGCTTGCCAGTGTTCCATATTAAATGAGGGGAGAGATAGTGTAGGTAAACCATCGGGGACGGTTCCAACAATTTTTACGCCTTGTTCGGTTAGCCCTAAACCAAATACGGCTAATATGCCAAAAACGACGGCGACCAATTGACCAGGAATCGAAATAGGAGATTTTTTTACTATTTTAATCAATATAATACCGACTACACCTAAAGCGACGGTTACCCAGTTGATTATGCCAAATTGACTGATTGCTTGACCAATGATTTCGTGTACGTGATGACTGCGGGCAATATCTACACCCAACAGGTGTTTTAATTGACTCAAGCCAATAATCAAAGCTGCCGCTGAAGTGAAACCGCTAATGACTGGATGCGATAAAAAATTAACTAAAAAACCTAAGCGAAAAACACCCAGCAAAAATTGAATCAAGCCAACCATTAATGCCAAAGTAATGGCAAGTAAAATATAGAGTTCTGTTCCCCCTTCTGCCAATACACCAATTCCAGAAGCGGTCAACAAAGAAACCATTGCCACAGGACCTACAGCCAATTGCCGCGATGTTCCCAAAATGGCATAGATAATTAACGGAATCGTACATGCGTATAATCCATAAATAGGCGGTAAGCCAGCAATCATAGCATACGCCATCCCCTGCGGAATTAACATGATTCCTACGGTTAATCCTGCCGCTAAATCATTCTTTAGTAAATCCTTATTGTAACGTGGTAGCCATTCTGCAATGGGTAAAAAACGTTTAAATGACATATAATTGCTACTTTTTCATTGATTCGAGGGCAAAGGTAAGGAGTATGTTCCACGAGTTGTGTAACTAAAGTTACGAAGGAGGGAAACAAATATGGATCATCTCGAATTGTTGCGAGGCACTTAAAATACCTTTCAACAATTTACTTTAGGGTTATTTTAAAGCAAATGGTGTAATTGTTAAATTGTGTTTGCCGTTCTCACAATTTATCAATTACACCATTTGACCATCAGAATATGATGATTACAAGTGGAAATGTACGTTCCTATTAGTAATGTGGAAAGATTCGGGATGATTCAGGTTTAGGAACGACGAAGTAATTAATTCTTCCCTTTGGTCTCCGCAATGCTGCGGAGCAGGCTAGGAGAGAAGTTAAACACTTAAACTCGTTCTGGCGGCTTCTAACTACGTTGGCAAAAACTAGCCGTAACCCGTTATGCTACATTTTTTCCGCCTGGTTAGAAACCCACCTTAACTTCCTTTAACTGCTCATTTAATCATTTCGTCGTTCCTTATCTTTTATTCTTTTGAGTCCGTCAAATAATACATGCTTTCATCTGGTCGCACAGGACGTTTAAACCATAACGGTCGGCGCAATCCATTTGGACCTGGCGCAGGGCGAGTCATGGCTAACCATTCTTTATAAACAGCGTGTGACTTTTCTGTATCTACGAAAATATCTCCATACTTATCGTCTGGGTGTGGTTTTTCTAAACGAACCCGCTGATGCCAACAATGCATCCCGCTAATCGGATCTGGATGAACAGGATGGGTAATGTTTTGGTGGACGCCACCGTCTTTCCAGAAAATACGTTTGCTATCACTATCGGAACTTTCAAATGGTCGCACGCCAGCAACGGTGGACATTTTATATCCACCTTTACCATTAGTAACTATATCCACCGTATTGGTTGCCCAGCGATTACCCGCATCTTGTTTACGGCGCCAACGACCAAGGTGATGTGAGCAGGCAATTACACCAGGTTTCATACCTTGCGTTACCCATACTTTATCTACAAAATAGCCAATATCGGTATTTAAACGAATCAGATCGCCCGTTTTTAAACCAAATCGCTGTGCTTCTTGTGGATGCATCCAAATCGGATTGCGATTAGAAATTTCTACTAGCCACTTAGCATTTCCTGAACGAGAGTGGATCAACGTGGGTAAACGGAAAGTGGGCAGGAGTACGTATTCACCCTTCTCTCGATCCAGTTTTTCCTGATGGATGTGACTTTTGATGTAAGTAGGAATCGCATATTCTGACCAACCCCAATCTACCATCGTCTGCGAGTAAAATTCATTTTTACGACTCGGGGTAGGGAAGCCTACGTATGCCGTATCGCCAATCATAACGCCAATATCTTTGCCATCTTTGCGAATGACTTTAGACTCAGAATCGGTTTCAGTATTTAATAAATCCTGCTCAGATAGTTTTTTTAGATTCTTTTGATAGCTGTGTTTTTCTACTTCAAACGCGCCGTATTTGCGCATATATTCCAGTTCGGTGATGCCTTCTTTTTTAGCGGCAGCGGGCAACCCTTTGGTATTTTCAAAAATATATTGATAATATTCGTCAATAGTAATTTTCTCTCCTTTACGATAAGGCGATAAAAAATGCTCGCGAATCCCCAAACTGCCATCTGGATCCATGCGCCAGCTTAGTTCGATCCAAAATTCATCTTCTTCCCATACTTCACCTGGATTAGCTTGGTAGGTAAATTCCACTTCTTTACCTGCACGTCGCGCAGCTTCTCGCAAAACGGGTTGGCGGAAAGCGATCCACATGCCCGAATGCGTGGCATAAGAATTAAGGTCGTGGCGTTCGGCGGAATGTCCCATTGGAAGTACATAATCTGCCCAGAATGCCGTTTCATTCCACGTCGGTGTCATGGCGATGTGCAAGCCGATTTTGCTTTCGTCTTCCAATGCTTCTATCCACGAAAAACCATCGGGATAAGTCCAGACGGGATTAAAAACCCGCGTGAAATAGACATCCATTTTGCCTCTACCTTCTTTTAAGAAATGTGGCAATAAGAAGCTCATTTCAAAAAACGCTAGTGGATATTCGTTGGGAAAATGCAGTTCGTTCCAGAATTTTTGACCAGGAGGGTTGGAGTGAAATTTAGGTTTAAATTTATTCCAGCTATTGGGCGATGTACCGCCGACCGTTCCTACACTGCCCGTTAATACTTGTAAAAAGTGCAAACAGCGACTCACACACCAGCCGCCCAAATTTCCACTGGCAGCACTCCGCCAGTTATGACTTGCAAAACGCTCACCTGCTTCGCCAATTAAGTGTGCGATTTCAATGATTTGCTCTTTTTTGACTCCTGTTTCTTGTTCCGCAAATTCGGGCGTGTATTCAGCATAAGCCGCACGCATTTTATCAATATAATTTTCGAAAGTAATGGGTTCATGGGGATAGACTTTCGTTAAATACTGCTCCCAATTTGTCCAGTCTTCTAAAAATGGACGATTATATAAATTTTCATCCAAAATAATCTTTGCCATTGCCAGCATCAAAGCGGGTTCCGTACCTGGATAAGTCGGTAACCAATAATCGGACATACTGGCGGTATTGGACAAGCGTGGATCGAGGGTAATTAACTTTGCCCCTTTCATTTTAGCTTCGATAATCCGTTGCGCGTGTGGATTAAAATAGTGACCACTTTCTAAATGTGCGGAAATCAAAAAGATAACTTTTGCATTCGCGTGATCGGGCGAAGGACGGTTGTAACCATACCATAAATTATAACCAAATCGTGCTCCCGAACTACAAATATTCGTATGGCTATTATGTCCATCTACTCCCCATGCCTGTATCACTCGATTGGCATAGCCTTCATGTCCTGGGCGACCTACGTGATAAGCAATTTCATTGTTTCTACCATCTTGAATTGCTTTGCGCATTCGACCTGCAATATCGTCTAATACTTCATCCCAACTAACGCGTTCCCACTCACCTGCACCGCGTTTACCTACTCTTTTTAAAGGATATAAAATACGGTCTGGATCGGTGATTTGATTAATCGTTGCCGGACCTTTGGCGCAGTTGCGACCGCGACTACCTGGATGATGCGGATTTCCTTCAAATTTGCGAATCTGGTGGGTATCTTTATCCACGTAAGCCGTTAGACCACAGGCACTTTCGCAATTGAAACAAGTCGTAGGTACGATGGTATAATTGCGCTTGATCCGTTTAGGGTGCTCATTGGCATCATATTCTGTCCAGTCATCCCATTGTTCCATGGGAGGAAAATTAGTCAACTGCCCTTCGGGAGTGATTCGATCTACGTTGGGTGTACGTTCTTGTTGTAAATCGGGAATGATGCCGATTTTTTCGGCTATGCGTTCGATGAAAGAGCGTTTCTTCATGATATAAATGTAGCGCAGATTGTCAATCCGCGATGTGATACTATTAGATTAATTCATAATGAAATAATAATCCGCGTTACGTCAATGGAATTCGTTGCGGTGCTTCTACCCAGATGTGTTCAGTTAAATAGATACCGATTAAAACGAGTAATCCGCCTGTCGCTAATAGGGGAGTACTACCAACGCCGATAAATAATAGTATCGCAGGAATGATATTTCCTAAAAGGAGAACGCCTGCATAGAATCGAGTAGCGTAGCGACCTTTAGTAATCATCTCCACTACGTATTTTGCTTCATTTGTAGGATGCGTAGTTGTCAGTTCAAAAAGGATAGTTAATAAATTAAAACCAATAGTAGCGAGTAACATATTTCTCAAGTATAGTAACCAATCTGCGCCACTTTCCGTGACTAAGGCAACTAAAGTAAAAGCCGCTGCGCCCGCCATTAAACTATGCACTAACATGTGTAATGCTAAACTTGGGCTTTGCCAGAAATCTCGTCCTTTTGCTTGCGCAAATAAGAAAGCGGTATAGATAGCTAGTAATACTCCAGTTATTAAAGTTAAGCCATATAGTACCGTTTTTAAACCTGTCCAATCAAACCATAAGGTCGCCGCTAAAGCCGTTACCAGGCCGCCAAAAAGCGTTATCGTATAACCACCTTTTACTAACCATGATTTCCAGTGTGGACGAAGCAGCACATAAAAAAAACGCTTGGGTTGATCCAGATCCATGATGAGCAAAACACCCGTTGCTGCAAGGAAAAACAAACCTAATCCATAACTCCACCACTCCGTAGTTGCCGTTAGTTTCGCCCAACCAAAAAAGAAAGCTAAAAGTGGTACAAGTAATGCTCCCGCTGCAATCGCCTTCGTCCAAACGTAACCCGATACTTCCCAACCCCATAGGATTCCTTTGTCGGGAGTATCATAGACGCGACGCGCCTCTTTGCCCATCAATACTTCTACTGTTTTGGGTACTTTGGGGCGGTTGTCGATGGATTCGGTAGTAGAGTATTGATCGTTTATTTCTAATAAAGCATTGACGACATCGCCGTTGCTAAATGCCATTTTTTCGGCTTCTTTTGCAAAGTGACCTACACCAGTTGCTTGTTGTGACCATAAATATTCGCCCGTCTTTGGAGTAGCAGTTGGCAAAATTGAAACGTCATCTGCATCGATATAAAATAAATTGGGAGAAGTGCCTTTTTCTACTTTTCGTGCCTTGACGGGTTGTCGTGCGAGCAGTTGTGAAATTTTGGAATTCGGATTGTCCATATCACCCGAAATAATGGCTTCTTCTGGGCAGACGTTTACACAAGCGGGCTCTAAACCGACATCTATGCGGTGCGCGCAGTAGTTACACTTAGCTGCGGTGTGGGTTTCTGGATCAATGTAAAGCGCGTCATAAGGACATGCTTGCATACAAGATTTGCAACCAATACAGCGATCTTTATCAAAATCTACAATGCCATCTTTGCGTATAAACAAAGCTTCAGTAGGGCAAATAGTGACGCAAGGTGCATCTGTACAATGGTTGCAGCGCATTACTGAAAAGAGTCGGCGCGTATTGGGAAATTCGCCTTTTTCAACTTGTTTAACCCAAGTACGATTGACTCCGACTGCTACATCATGCTCAGATTTACAGGCGGTAGTGCAGGCGTGGCAACCGATACATTTGCGGTTGTCAATGACAAATCCATATTTCATAAGAATAGATGTTGGATATTGGATTGGGAATGTGGGAATAATGACATTGTGTTGCTATAAGTAGGTTGACAGATTTAAGACGTTAGACGCTTGACATTAGATAATTGACAGTCAATTCTTTATCTAACTTCTAAAGTCTAATTTCCAACGTCTATCTACTTAATTCAGATAGCCTATTTTTCTAATCCTTTAAGCTGTTTTCAAAGTGCTAGGACAGATAAAATCCGTTACTGGAATTTCAGTTTCCGCAATACGGTCGTAATGATCTTGTACATTTACTAAGTGTTCAAATCCTCTTGCTTTTAAAATAGAAGCGGCAATTGTAGAGCGATACCCACTTCGACAATGAAGATGATAATGCGTATCCTTATCTATCTCGTCCATTTGAGTATTAATATAATCGAGCGGAAAATTTTGAGCATCGGCTACGTGTTCGCCACTGAATTCGCTAGGTTTTCGTACATCTAACACGTGGAGTTTTTGCTTTACAAACTGCTTGGCAAAGGTATCGGCATCAATTGTTTCAATACGATCTACTGCTCTGCCTGTTGCCTCCCAAGCCGCAAAACCACCTTTGAGATAACCAATAACGTTGTCGCAACCAATTCTTGCTAATCGCTTAATGGTCTCCTTGTTTTTACGTGGGGGCGCAACGATTAATAATGGTTGTTGTAAATCGGGAATCATTGCACCTACCCAAGGTGCGAAACTGCCACCTAAGCCAATAAATACAGCATTGGGAATAAAACCCTTGACAAAATCTTTCTTATCCCGTACATCTAAAATCAGGGCATCCGTAGCATTAGCAGCTGCTTCAAAAACTTTAGGCGACATGGCTTTGGTACCTCGTTTCATCACTTTGTCGATGCTTTCGTAACCTAATTTATTCATTTTGGCATTTGCCGAAAAATATTTTGGTGGAGCCATCAACCCATCAGTTACTTCTTTGATAAATTCAGCTTTAGTCATATCGGTACGCAGAGCATAATTGGTCTTTTTTTGCAAGCCTAGCGTACTCCACGTTTCTTTACTCATATTTTTACCACAAGCCGAACCTGCCCCGTGTGCAGGATAAACGATAACCTCGTCGGGCAGGGTCATAATTTTATTGCGTAAGCTATCATAGAGCCAGCCAGCTAAGTCTTCTTGGGAAAATCCCGTATTTTTTTGTGCCAAATCGGGACGACCAACGTCACCAATAAACAATGTATCACCCGTAAAAATAGCGTGTTCCTTACCATTTTCATCCAGTAATAAATAGCAAGTACTCTCAGGCGTGTGTCCTGGAGTATGTAGGACTTTAATGCTCACTCTTCCTAATGAAAATACTTCGCTGTCTTCAGCAGTATGTTTTTCGTAGGCAGTATCTGCCTTTGGTCCATAGATGATTTGTGCACCTGTCTTTTTTGCTAAATCTATATGACCCGAAACGAAATCGGCGTGAAAATGGGTTTCAAAAATATATTTGACCTGCACTCCATCTTTGGAGGCGCGTTCCAAGTAAGGCTTAGATTCTCGCAAAGGATCAATAATTGCCGCCTCACCATCACTATAGATGTAATATGCCCCTTGCGCTAAACAACCCGTATAGATTTGTTCTATATGCATAGCAAAATTTGATTTTGATAAAATATTTATGGCTTTTTAAACCTATTTGCGATATAAATATTGGAGATAAACTACATTGATGATACTAAGTTTGGACTCAATATATGAAATTATGTTCATATGTACAATTATTTATACAATTTAGTGTGAAATACCTCACCTACATTTGAATACAGGGCATTTTTAGTAGTTTTGTTTTCAAGGAAAATAAACACCTATTGAAAATATTAATCTTACCAAGTTGGTATCCTAATCCATTTCACACCACAACGGGTGACTTTGTGATGTATCAAGCGCGACTTCTGCAACGGGCAGGAGTAGATGTTAGCGTATTGTACAATCAGATGACCTATCGAAATTTACGACAACCGCTTTCATCCATTCACTTCAATGTTGAGCGCGGAGTCTCAACTACACGGATTGCTGGCTTTGCATTGCCTAAAGTGAATTCATATTTTCTAAAAAAGTGGGTAGATGGATTAGAAGAGGCATTAGAAATGCATTTAAAAAAGTGGGGGAGACCTGACTTGATTCATGCACACGTGTGGATGGGGGGCTATGCGGCGCAGCGGATAGCGAAAAGATTAAAGATTCCCTA
>JBGCES010000840.1:0-4594 GCA_045106545.1 Saprospiraceae bacterium | reverse complement strand
TGGCGCGCTAAAGGCAAGTAGTCCGCGTTTCATTAGAATATACGAACTTCCCCAAGTCAACGCAAGTAAAATGAGTAGTAACCAAGCGATAAAGAGAGGAGATTTTCGGTACTTTTGTGTCAATATAAATGTTTGAGTGGTGTAAAAGATAGTGGGACAAAGTCAACTTATGTGGTCTGAAAGTTGTCTTAGTAGTAAAGTTTTAAACTTTCAATATTTATTGAAAATTAACCTTACCAATATTATGATTTCTTGGTTTCGTATGAAAGTAGATGTTTGGGGGCAGAGCATATTAATCGTTGCCGTGCTGTTGTTACTTTTTTTTGCCAGTGGTAATACTTGGTCAAAAGCAACTTTGGCGATTTTGTTTATCTGGCAAATTGCTAGTGCCGCTCACTTACTTTATGCTTATCGCCACGTGAAACGATTAAATTACTTACGCACAACATTAGTTATCGGCGTTAGTTTACCAATTTGGTTTTATCTACTGGGCAATTGGTCGTTTGTACCCGTCGGTGGGCTAGTGATTTGGTACTTCGTGCAGACGATTAGAGATGCGATTATTGTTTATCGGAGACCGATTTCGTTTTGGGATTTGGGGTAGGGGTTGATATTTAGAACCCTGAAAAGTTCCGATATATTTTAACTCCGTTAAATGACAACTACTTTGAGTGTCTAATCGAGCAATGTGAAATTGCTATAGCAAAAGCGGAAAAACGATTACATATAGAGCAGGAGTGTAAAAAGGGTAGCGATTCGTAAAACATAATTCCATTCGAGAATATAATAAAACGCAAAAAGCCTTGCCGAATTACTTCGACAAGGCTTTGCGGTCTGGACGGGACTCGAACCCGCGACCCCCTGCGTGACAGGCAGGTATTCTAACCAACTGAACTACCAGACCATTTACTTTTAAAACAGATTAAATCTTCTTTTAATCTTTAGCGTTTTAAAGCGTTGCAAATTTATGGCACTTTTAACTAAGAAGCAAGTTTTTTGCCAAAAAAATTTATTTTTTTTTAAATAGTCCGTTTGCTTAATGGGTTATTGCTAATTTTGCGAACTATTCAGTAAAACTTTTTTTATATCCGTTTTACATATGCAAATGTAGGCAATAGTCTTGCCAAAGATGACAGAATTTCTAATATAAGTAACCATAAAAGATTAAGTCCTCATTTTAGGGGAAGTAATTTTTTATCAGTACTAAACTATCACCTTATGGTTTTTTTAGATTTTGAACAGCCTTTAGAAAGTCTTTACGAGCAGTTAGAGAAGATTAAGCAGGTTGGCTCGGAAGGTAATCTGGACGTGACTAAGATGATTAGAGAGTTAGAAGAACGTATTGAACAACAAAGAGAGGATATTTATAGTAACCTAACGGGATGGCAAAAGGTGCAACTTTCGCGACATCCTGAACGTCCTTACACGTTGTATTATATTCGTCAAATGTGCGAAAAGTTCGTAGAGCTACATGGAGATCGCTATTATAAAGATGATAAAGCTATCGTCGGTGGTATTGGTGAAATGGGCGGACAGACCGTAGTCATTATGGGACACCAGAAAGGAGTCAATACCAAAATGCGTCAGTATCGTAATTTTGGTATGGCAAATCCAGAAGGTTATCGTAAAGCACTGCGCCTTATGAAAATGGCTGAACGATTCAACTATCCAATTGTTTGTTTAATTGATACGCCAGGTGCATTTCCTGGTTTAGAAGCAGAAGAACGAGGGCAAGCAGAGGCGATTGCACGCAATTTGATTGAAATGGCGCAATTGCGCGTTCCCGTCGTTTGTGTTGTTATTGGCGAAGGTGCATCGGGCGGTGCGATTGGGATTGGTCTAGGCGATCGGGTTTACATGTTGGAAAATACTTGGTATTCCGTTATTTCGCCAGAATCTTGTTCCTCTATTCTATGGCGCAGCTGGGACTATAAAGAACAAGCTGCTGAGGCACTCAAGTTGACGGCAGAACATATGCATAATTTCGGTCTGATTGATGGAATTATCAAAGAGCCTACGGGCGGTGCGCACGCCAATCCCGAAGAGATGGCGGAACAACTGAAGCAACATATTCTCGGAGTGATTAACGAACTTCAACCACTTGATGCGGAAGATAGAATCGAACAGCGGATTGCTAAATACGCTGCCATGGGAGAGTATGAAGAATTAAGCAAGAGTAAAAATAAAGCCGAAAAGGCTTAAATATAATAACTAGTAAATCAGTAACCAGCGATCAGTTTAGTCAAGATCCTAATTCTCTATTTTTTTTAGCTAACTAATCACTGAGCATCTATCTACTAGTTATTCCATAAATACGGCACCTGACACCCTGCAAAATGTTATTTATTTATCAATCTATTTGCCATGTTATCATCCATTAGTGACATTCAGGATTATTTTCATCAACGCGCACTCAAACACGCCAAACAGCAACTACGAGTGAAGCATAACTCCATGAATTTACAGCAGGCGAAACACATTGGTATCCTCTTCAACGCAACTACACTAGAGCAACGTAAACTTGTTTTACAATACGTTTCCAAGTTGGAAAAACAAGGAAAAAAGGTAACACTTTTAGGCTTTCTCGATCAACCAAAATCTTTAGAAAACCTTACCTTTCCTCACTATTCCAAACAGGAAATTAACTGGAAGTTGGAACCACATTCCACGGAAGTGGTAGAATTTATCCAAAAGAAATTTGATATACTATTAGTGTTAGACACGTTATCTAATTTACAATTTGAATATATTTCTACTTTAAGTAAAGCTACTTTCCGAGTCGGTCCATTCACGGGTAATATTGATGCCTATGATTTAATGATCGACACTAACCAAACTTCCTCCTTAACTGTTTTTATTCAACAAATCGAACAGTATTTACAAAAAACAACTACGCTGCATGAGCAATCGACAATTTAGAGGAACGGGGGTAGCTCTAGTCACACCCTTCACGAACGGATCAATCAATTACGACCAGTTAGA
Source organism: Saprospiraceae bacterium (assembly GCA_045106545.1). GTDB lineage: Bacteria > Bacteroidota > Bacteroidia > Chitinophagales > Saprospiraceae > JBGCES01. The sequence continues at coordinate 1,612 of JBGCES010000840.1, read as the reverse complement.
AAATATAATCAATCACACTATTGACGGTGGGGTTGATTTTTTAGTTTCACTCGGCACAACGGGCGAAGCGGTCAATTTAAGTTCAAAAGAGTGCCGCGCGGTACTTGATTTCACAATCAAAATCAACGATGGACGAGTTCCATTAGTGGCTGGCCTTTTTGGTCATAACTATACTCAAAAGTTAGTCAACGGGATTAAACGCTACAATTTCGATGGCATCGACGGCATCATGTCCAGTAGTCCAGGTTATATCAAACCTTCGCAGGAAGGTATTTATCAACACTATATGGCACTAGGTGAAGTCGCGCCACGTCCGATGATTATTTATAATGTGCCAGGCAGAACCAGTTCTAATATTGCCGCAGAAACGACCTTACGTCTAGCAGAGGCAGCACCAGATATATTTGTCGCAGTCAAAGAAGCGTCGGGTAATTTAGAGCAAGCGATGCAAGTTATCAAAAATCGCCCTGACGATTTTACTGTTCTTTCGGGCGACGATGTGTTGACTGTGCCAATGGCAGCTTGTGGAGGCGACGGTGCGATTTCCGTCATTGCTAATGCTTTCCCATCAGAATTTTCTGATATGGTACGCGCCGCATTAAGTAATGATTTTGCTACAGCAAATCACTTGAATGAACTCCTACTTGATATTCATCCGATGCTTTATGTAGAAGGAAATCCAACGGGGATCAAAGCTGCTATGGAAATTATCGGTTTGTGTAGTCGAGAGATGCGCATCCCTTTGACGAGTTTGAGTGAAAGCGTCTATCAAAAACTAGCTACAGAAATTAAGCAAGTGGTAAAACTACAGCGTGAAAAGTTGCAAACTGCAAAGGTTTAAAATCAGATCCTTTAGAAGAGAAGAAAGGCTGTACCTCACTCGTACAGCCTTTCTTTTTTACTCTATTCACCTCAACTTTAGCTGCAAGTTACCCACCTGTGACTTACTCTTAGCAGTGTTCTACCTAAAAATTATATTTTTCGGTTATCTTTGCACCTTATTTATTTTCATTAAACTGTTAAAAAACAACTTACTCATTTGAAAAATTCAAAAGAGGAAGTTATTTTTTAACCAATATTTATACCTGTAAATTAGCAGAACATGGATTTATTTGCAAAACTAGCGGAAGACCGCGGACCTTTAGGCAAATGGGCGGATACGGCGCATGGATATTTTACTTTTCCAAAATTGGAAGGTGAACTCGGTAGCCGAATGATGTTTAATGGTAAAGAAAAAATTATCTGGAGTATTAATAGTTATTTAGGTTTGGCCAACCACCCAGAAGTCCGCGAGGCAGATGCGCAAGCGGCAGCAGATTGGGGATTAGCTTATCCAATGGGATCGCGCATGATGACGGGCGAAACCAACTTGCATGAACAACTCGAAAGCGAAATTTCTGACTACGTGCAGAAAGACGCAACTTTCCTTTTAAACTTCGGCTATCAAGGTATTATGTCGATCGTTGATGCATTGCTAGATCGTCGCGATGTAGTCGTTTATGATAAAGATTGCCACGCGTGTATTTACGATGGTATTCGGATGCATATCGGTAAGCGTTTGCCCTTTGAGCACAATGATTTTGAAAGTTTCAAAAAGCAAATTGCTCGCGCA
>JBGCES010000084.1:0-7296 GCA_045106545.1 Saprospiraceae bacterium | reverse complement strand
CGACCAGACGCACTGTCGAGTGAGTATCGGAACCATGGAAGAAATGAAATTGTGCTTAGATGTTTTGAAAAAGGTTTTAGTATAAATAAAGATTTACCTAGCTTTTTAATTATGTGAGTGATGCGATGACTTTAAGTCATTGTGTCACTTATTATGGTGAGCATATTTTATCTAAAAATTATCCTCTCTAATAGTGGATTAAAATTAGTTATAAGTTGTTTTTGTTTTATGACGTTGTTATAAATAGCTGAATTCGAGTGTGTTATGCAGTTGTTTTTAAAAGTCTTAAAAAATGAATTATACTTAATTCCGTCTAAAAAATTATACGATGAGTGGTATTGGAAAAACACTAGTTTTTATAGCATTGATTGGTATTGGCTTTTTATTGAAAAAAAAGTTTTCGTCCCCCGATCAATTGCGCGGCATCAAAATTCTGATTCTTAATGTTGCTTTACCTGCCACTATCTTTATTGCTTTACTAAAAGTAGAGGTCGCACCCCATTTATTAATTTTACCCGTTCTGGCATTGTTCGCGAACCTGCTACTTTTTTTAGGTGGAATGTTGTTATTAAAAACATTGGGTATTGAAAAGAAATCTACTAATTATCGAACGCTGCTACTATTGATTCCATCCTTTGCACCAGGCTTATCGTGTTTTCCATTTTTAACCGAATATTTGAGTGAGGAAAGTTTAGCGATGGCAGCGATGGCGGATGTAGGAAACAAAGTATTTGTATTGGTCATTTTATATCTGGTAGCAATGCATTGGTATTATAAAATAGCATTGACCGATAAAAGCAAAGTAAGTACTACTAAACGAGTCAAAGAATTGCTACTAACGATGTTGAAAGAGCCGATTAACTTTGTTCTAATTTTTGGGATTCTTCTACTTTCAGTCGGTTTGAATTTGTCTGCATTACCGAGTTTTTTACAAGACACCATTGCTCGTTTGGGGACAATGATGACACCTTTGGTATTAATATTTATTGGTCTTGCGGTTAAATTACGTCAACAAAATAATGGCTTGTTGTTGCAGGTACTTTTTTGTCGCGCTGGTTTGGCGTTTATGATTAGTGGTTTGTTGCTTTTAATTTTGCCGACGAGTATCGCCTCGGCAACGGCTATCTTGATTGTCATTTTCCCACAGAGCGCGTGTAGCTTTTGGCCTTTTGCACACATGACTGCTGTACAAAGTTTAGAAGGTGAGGGGCAGCAAGAACCGACGTTTTCTACAGACTTAGGTTTAAATTTATTAGCGTTTTCTTTACCTTTTTCTACCGTTGTTATTTTGAGTATTTGTACAATTGGCGCTTCCGTCGCAGCACCCTTACCATTATTGGGTTTAGCTGCTATTTTCTTACTTATAGGATTATCACCTACACTTTTTAAACGAATAAAAAATTGGAATATAGCTTCCGACAATAATTTAATAACAACGGAAGAACGATTGGTTGAGCGGCAATCAGTTTAAAACTTTCTAACGTATTAATGTGACTTCTCCAGTCACTATTTCTACTTTTCCAAGTGGTGTTACTACTCGTGCCATAAATACATAAACGCCACTATTTGCTGCACGCGAATGAACTTGTCCGTTCCAGCCTTGAAACTCTGAAGTCATCACATTTCTCTCCTCGTAAACGACCGTACCCCAACGGTCGAAAATGCTAAATTGCTGGATTTCGCTAATATAATTGGGGCGACCACTAATCTTGAAGATATCATTGATATTATCACCGTTTGGCGAGAAAGCATTGGGTGAATAGATGTAAGACTGTTGGTCAACCATAATCATCATCTGGTCAGAAACGTTACAGCCGTAGCTATCCATTACAGTGAGTTGATAGGTGGTACTTTCTTTGGGTTTGATGAAAGGATTAGCACAATTTGCACAAGAAAGGGCAGTCGTATCCGACCAAATGAAAGACGCGGGCGTAAAATTCAGCGCGTAATTTTCAATTTGTAAACTGTCACCAATGAAAAGCGTCGTATCAGTAGGAAGTTCTAATTGTAAATCTACTAATGCGGTGACTTTGGTCGTTTGCATTTCCGACAGGCAACCTACCATATCTTCAATTAGTAACTCGTATTCGCCCGTTGGTAAGTCATTGAATTGTGGCTCGGTTTGGTAGCTTTGTCCGCCGTTTATACTGTACAAATACACATTTTCCGTGTCTTCAGTAATGAAGGAAATCGTACCATTTTCAGCAATTGGACAATTGGTTGGAGTAGTATTTATTAAAAAAATAATTGGTTCTGGACAAGGGTTGGGGAGTACAGTTAGGTTTAAAAATACGGTACTATCGCAACCGTTTTCGGTAGATAATATTTCTGAATAAACACCTGATTGCTCGTAGTTTTGCTCGTGAAATTCAAAAGTAGTAGCAAATTTAATTTCGACGAAAGTCGTATCACTCAGTGGTTCAGCTAATACTTCTAATTGCAAAAATATGATACTATCGCAGCCCGTAGAATTTGTCAAAGTATCTTGATAAACGCCCGTATTTTGTAGGTTTTCGTTATTAAAAAAGTAGGTTTCATCGGCACAAATAATTACTTCTTCAACGTAAGTAGATATGGGTAACACATTTAGCGAAAGCGTAATAATACTATCACACCCGCTTGTCGCAACTAAGGTATCCTGATAGGTTCCGCTTTCGCTAAAACTTTGCTGATTGAATTCAAAAACTTTGCCTGCACAAATGCTTTGCTCCAGTAAAAATGTAGAAGATTCAGTAACCATCAACTGCAATTCTAATAAACTATCACAGCCATTTTGACCAACGAGTCGTTCTTGATAAACGCCCGTTTCGGTCAAAATTTGTTGCTCAAAAAGAAAGGTATCACCTGCACAAATTTGTTGTTCGAAAAAGGTGGATTGGGGTTCTAAAATGCTCAATTCTAACTGAATTAAGCTATCACAACCACTAGCGGAAATTAAAGTATCCTGATAGCTACCCGCAGTCGTTAGTTGCTGATTATTAAAGAAATAACTTTCGCTTTCGCAAATGCTAATTTGTTGATTATCAATAATTTCTGCTAGTTCAGTGAGTTCTAAAATAATGGTACTATCACAACCCGAAACGGCGGTGAGCGTATCGATGTAAGTTCCCGTTTGGGAGACGGGACGACCATTAAAATCGATAACGCTGCCGTTGCAGATTTCTACTTCAAGATTAGTTGAAACGATAGATAAAACATCCAATTCTAAAGTAATAATACTATCACAGAGTAGGCTGCTTTGCAGTGTGTCAATGTACGTTCCTGCTGTACTTAATGCGTTCCCATTAAAATTATAAGCTTCGCCAGCACAGATCTGAACTTGTTCTTCTTCGAAGGTATTGGTGATAACTTCTAAAAATAAAACGGCTAAACTATCACAACCATTGACAGATGTTAGCTCAAAGAGATAAGGACGCGCTTCGGTCAATATTTCACCATTGAAATTATAGAAATCTCCTTCGCAAATAGTCGCCATTGTTTCTTCGACCGCTTCGGGAAAATAATTGAGTTCTATCGTCGCGATACTATCGCAACCCAATGTCGTTTGTAAGGTGTCTTGGTAAAGACCTACTTCGGTGAGTGGTGTTCCATTAAAATCAAATTCTTCGTTAGGACAGATCGTAATGCGCTCAAAACTTGCTTGTGTTTCTTGCAGTGTGAAATTGAGTTGCAGAATCGTATCGCAACTAATCGTACTAAATAAAGTATCAAAATAAGTACCGCTGGTTAGTAATTCTTCATCATTAAAAAAGGTCGTTCCGCAGCTTCTTAAATTACTTTCTAGGGTAATGAATTCATTTACAGTCAGGTTGATGGTAACTAAGCTATCGCAACCCGTAGGAAGTTGGAATGCCTCCGAATAACGACCTGATTCGGTAATAGTTGATCCTGCAAAAAAGATGGATTCGCCTTTACAAATAGTCGAATCTATCTCGTTAAAAACGGGTTCGGAAACGATTAAATTCAGTCTGGTAATGCTATCACAGCCATTGCCGTAGGGTTCGCGGATATCATAAATGCCTGTTGCGGTTCGCCCTGCGTTATCAAAAAAGTAGCTTTCGCCTTCGCAGATGGCAATATTCATCTCCACTAATGGCGTCTCACCAGGTGTTAATCTTAAACGAATCAATGAATCGCATTCGCCATTTTGCCCTTCCGCAAAAAACTCATAAGTACCTGTGTCGGCAATCGTTGTATCTCGATACAGGAATACTTCTTCTCCACAGAGGTAATCAATTTCCAACAGTTCCACAGGTTGTGCACAACCGCAATCGGGATCGTTGTTGTCCACTAAGCCATCGCCATCATCATCAATGCCATTGTCGCAAATCTCTACTGGTTCAGGATCATCAAATTCAATATCTAAGGCTTCCGATAGAGAACAACTTGTCCCATTATCAATATAAACCTGATAATAATTATTGATACTACAATCAGTAACGGCCAGAGTCTGTTGAGTTGCATTCGGAATTGGAACTTCATTTAAATACCATTGATAAGAGAACCCACTGCCTTGATTAGCGAATAATGAAATGCCATCTTCACAGCTTGTTCCTGATTGCTGAATAGTTGCGTTTAGTTGATTATTAATTGGAATAAAAGGAGCTAAAGTCACATTGCCCAGATGTGCACCTGCTTCGCGTGTACTGCCGTTGATACCTCCGCTGAGTGGGAGTCCACATTCGTAGGCAAAGGCAATTGCAGCGAAAGGTTCATTAGCGGTAAAGCTGAAATTGAGGGTAGTAAAAGAAGAATTGGTATTGCTATCAGTAAAATTAAAATCACCTAATTTTGTTGCACCAAAATCGTTGATACAGCCCTTGTCAACATTTGCTCTACCCATGAAATTGCTGCATTCTGTCGTCGCAAAAACTGATAGACGATCCGTGGATAGAAAAGCCATTTGATTGACCCCTTCGGCGTAAAACGCTGCACTGATGTAATACGTTTCTCCTACCTGCAAAGGAGTGGTTAGACATTGATAAACACCTTCACCAGCAACTCTTGAGCCACCGCGATCCGCTAGGATGAGACGGATCATACTGTTGCCGCTAGCTTCGGTAATCAGTTGATCGCGTGGCGGAAAAAACTGACTTCGACAATCCGTATTATAATAATCAACGGTACTGAATAGGGGTTGCCAGTCATTGAGGCAATCTGAACCATCTGGGCTGACAGTTGTACAGCAATCATTTCTTTCGGCGAAAGTAGGATTTCGAAGTAAAGTGTTAGTTACGGTTTCACAAGAACATAAGGGATCTAGAGCATCAATAAGCCCATCATTATTGTCATCAATTCCATTTTGACAATCTTCGAAATTGAGATTATTATTGGGAATAATGATAGCATTTAGACTAGAAAAATGACTAGCCAAAAGGGATAAAGTTAATAGTAGTTGGTACATGATTCAAGGGATAATAACAGTCGGTGAAAATAGATGTAGTAAGAAAAAGTTGGGATTGATAATAGTACAAAGATAGTTGAGGAGCAGATCTAAGAAAAGACAAAATTATTAATTTGTAGATAATAGGTAGTTTGTATTTTTTTTAAAGAAATGATTATCAGGTTTTTATGAAAAATATTGTAGAGGGAAGATTGATTAATTGGTACTAAAAAAGCGGATAGAGTTCTTAAAACCCTATCCGCTGTTCTGTGAAACCAAGCAATAAATTATAAAGTTAATACCTTAATTTCTACGCGCTGATTTCGTCGTCGTCCATCCGCAGTTTTATTAGTAGCGATTGGTTTGCGTTTTCCATAGCCAACGTAACTGATGCGTTTAGGATCTAATCCGCTACCCTCCATGATGTAAGTCGCTACATTTTTTGCACGGGCAGTGGAGAGTTGGTCACAATACGCGGCGGGTGGGGTAGAGTTCGTATGCCCGCCTACTTCAAGGGTAATCGTAGGATTATCTTGGAGGAACTCTCTTACTTCTTCGAGAATAGGTAATGACTCAGCAGTCATTTGTGTACTATCCGCTGGGAAGTTTAGATTTTTTAATTGTAGCGTTTGTCCAGCACGTAAGCGACCTGCTTGCAGTGCTTGTAAAAGTTTCTTTTTGATTTCAATGGTCTCAGAAATCGAGCAACCTTTTCCATCTGACACGGTAACGGAATGATTACCAACCTTTAGTTTTTTAGCTAATTCGCCGAGTTCGCCCGTATCCCAAGTGGTTTTATATGGAATAGTACCACCCTTTACTTTAATTTCTGCAAGTCCATCTTCTTCATAAGCATCAAAAGCGGGACGCTTTCGCAAAACTTCGATAGAAAGCGGTTCTGGTTGTTCAACGGTAATTGCCGCGTTTAATGATTGTCCACTGACATCAGAAACGGTAACGGAATAAGTTCCTGCTTTTAAATTACTCACTTCTGCACCGGATAAACTATTGTCACTCCAAGCATAGGTGAAAGGCGATTTTCCACCTTTTACCTCTACGCTCAAACCTGCGGTGGCATCGCCTGCACATTCGATTGCTGTGGTTTGGCGAAAGCCAAAAGCAAGTTCTTTGATATCTTCTGAGATGTCTATACTAACCGAAGCCGTACATCCATTTTCATCCGTCACGGTTACACTATGGCTTCCTGGAGCAAGTTGAGAAGCTTCATTTTTAGTTTCATTATTATCCCAAGCGTATTTGTAGTTGCCAGTGCCACCTGCGGCAGCTGCGATAGCACGTCCGTCAGAAGCGTTGGTATTAGCAGCACTCAAAACGGTAGCCGTAAGTTCCAATGGATCGGGTTCAACTAGGCGAACAGCCGCATCGGCAGTAGTGCCTAAAGCATCAGTCACCGTAACGATATATTCGCCGCCACTAAGATTAGTTGGATTTTCTCCATTTAGCGCGGCTTGATTCCACTTAGTTTGGAAAGGACCTTTTCCACCTTCGATCTCAACAGTTAAACTCATATTGGCTTCACCAGAACAATTAATTTGACCCGCCTGAGATAAACTAACTGACAGTGGTAAAATATCTTCGGTAATTTCTACTTCTGCGGTTGCGCTACAGCCGTTTGAATCAGTGACTGTGACAGTATGTGTGGATGGATTTAGTTTTTCCGCCGTAGCGGTCGTCTCTCCATTATCCCATTGATAAGTAAAACCACCACTTCCACCTCTTACCGTTGTTTCAACTTTTCCATCGGCATTATCAGTGGTTGCATTACTTTTAATATCTAAGGTGATTTTGATCGGGTCGGGTTGTTCTACGCGTAGAATAGCCGTTTTTTTAGTACCTAGTGCATCCGAAACAGTGAGTTCATATTGACCAGCTGCTAGATTGGCTAATTGAGC
>JBGCES010000839.1:0-4382 GCA_045106545.1 Saprospiraceae bacterium | reverse complement strand
GGCGGGTTTTTATGGAAAATGAACGGGCTTTAGGGACAAATGCCATGCAGCAAATTCAGCAATGGGAAGTGATGGCGCGGCAAAAAGTTTTTGATTTTGCGATTAAATTTCAACCGCAATTGCAGCAATATTTTCGAGTCAATCAGTTGCCAGAATTAAACGAGACTTTGCAAGAACGCATTAAAAAAGCGAGTGTCTATTTTGCGACCCAAATACAAGATCATCTGCTGACAGAACTGACCAAAACGCCTATCCGCTCCGATAATAGCAAAGTGCGCGAACAAGCAGTCAAAGCTGCGCGGCAACTTGAAAAATCACTGTTTGTGAAGCATAAATGCTTCTTACAAGCACAAAATGGTTTCGTAGCACAGGAATATCTAAAAATCCGCGCTAATGCGAATATTGATTACAATACTTACAAAGCAAAACAGGCAGCACAGCGGCGGGTTCAGTTTGTCCCACCTTCGGTACAACATCCTGAATTGTACGCGCAATTAGACCATTGGCGAAACGAAACTGCTACTTTGATTGGCGCAAAACCTTTTGAAGTTTTCCCATTGAAATCATTACAAGATTTCGCGGATAATTTGCCATTGGATAAAAAAAATCTATTAAAGGTGAGTGGCATTGGAAGATACAAGGCAGAAAAATACGGCGCTGAATTACTGCATATCATTCAAAACTATGCGGATGAAAAAGGAATAGCTGGTAACCTCTTTGCAGCGACGCGAAAACCGACCGCAGCGAAGAAAAGCAAGAAGCCAAAAATTGATACGAAAAAAGTCAGCTACGACTTATTCAAAAGCGGTAAATCTGTCGCCGAAATTGCACAGGAACGAGAGTTAGTAGCGGGAACAATTGAAGGGCACTTGGCGCATTATGTCGCGCAAGGAGAATTAAAAGTCGAAGCGGTAGTCGCACCTGAAAGAATCACTGAAATCACTGAATATTTAAAAGCAAATCCTGACTATGGATTAGCGGATGCGAAAAAGCATTTTGGAGAAAAATATAGCTACGGAGAATTGAGATTAGTGAGGGATAGTTTGCCGAAGGAGTAAACAATACGACGGTTTTGGTGTCTAAGAAATATGTATCCTTTTTTTTTTTTTTTTTTTTTTGTCAATATGTTATTATTTAACTTTGAAAAATCTACTGAACTTGCTAATTGGCAAGTCGTTAATGACGGTGTGATGGGCGGATTGTCATCTGCTACGCTACAATTTGATTCAGCTGGTCATGCTATTTACCAAGGTCGAGTTTCTTTAGAAAACAACGGTGGTTTTTCGTCCATTCGCACAAATTTTAATACGCAAGATGTTAGTTCATTTTCGGAAGTTTGCTTGCGCATAAAAGGAGATGGTAAACGTTATCAATTCCGAATGAAGTCAACGGCAAATCAACGGTATTCTTATATTCATCATTTTGAAACCAGCGGCGAATGGGAGGAAATAACATTACCTTTTGCTCAATTTTATCCAGCTTTTCGCGGTCGAAAATTAGATCAGCCCAATTTTAATGGGAAAACGCTAGGAAGTGTAAGTTTCCTAATTGGCAATAAGAAAGCGGAGTCATTTGAATTGATGATTGAGCGGATTGAGTTGCGGTAGTTAAGAAAAATTCTATCTTTAGCCCAAAATATCATCATGCGCCTTTTTCTTTATTTACCACTTTTCTCGATTCTAATTTTTACTATACTATCAGCTTCTAGTTGTCAGCAAATTACCAAGCCTAATTACTACACCTTACCTACCTATAATGCCGATAATTCGGTTAACGTGGTCGTAGAAATTCCTGCTGGCACGAATCACAAAATTGAATACCAGCCTGGTGAAAATGCCTTTATCAATGACACCGAAAATGATAAAACTCGCGTGGTGGATTACCTACCCTACCCTGGTAATTATGGTTTTATCCCTAGCACTTTAATGAGCAGAGCAAAAGGTGGAGATGGTGATGCTTTAGATGTGCTCATTTTAGGAGAAAGTATGCCTACCAAATCCGTCGTAGCTACTATTCCCATCGCCGTTTTGTTATTAAAAGATAATGGTGAAATTGATTCTAAAATCATTGCCGTTCCCGCCGACTCCTCCCAACAAATTATGCAAATCACTGATTTTCAAGACTTTTTAATCGAATACGATGCTGCTAAAAGACAAATTGAACAATGGTTTTTAAATTATAAAGGTGTAGGAGAGATGCAATTTATGGGTTGGAAAGACGATAAATACGCACGTCAAGAAATAGAAAAATGGTTGTTGGAATAATGAAAACCAAGTACAGTTGAATTAGGATAATATATATTAGTCTCCATAGGTTACTGAATACTACAATTGGAACAACTATTGTTTTATTTTTTCTTTAAATGGGAACGATAGTATCTATGATTAAGGAAGAAAAACAAACACCACCTCCCTTTTGGTATCGACTAATCAACATTGGTGTATCAGATAATCATCTTGATGAAAACGAGATGATTAAGCTATATAATTTAATGTCCATCGTAACGATTACAGGTACGATTTTCATCGTAGTGTTATCTTGGTTTAATCAGATTAATTTGATTTATACCAAGATAACTATAGCAGTTTCGTTCCTTTATTTCTTAGTTCTATTTCTTAATTTTAGAGGATATTATCATGCCGCCAGGTTAGCTATCTCGATTGGTTCCCCACTTTGGATTTCAATTTTACATTTTTTAATCGGTGGCTTTTTCTGTCAAGGTGCTGCAATTACCGCAGCCATGGCAATCACCTATTTAACATTTGAAAACAATTTAAGGCTAAGGAATATTCTTCTTGCTTTTAATGTAGTTGCTTTTTTTATTTCTATATGCTGTGTCCATTACTTCGGTACATATTGGCAAGCGATTGATTTCTACTTTGATGAAATCATTGTATTCATTGGCGCGATTGGGTGGACCACCATCGTTTTTTATCAATTTGACAAAAATCGTACAGAATTACTAGCAAAATTAAAGGAAAAGAATCAAGAATTAGTAGAGACGACCGAGGAGTTGGAACGTTTTACCTATATCGCCTCCCATGACCTCAAATCACCTTTGCGTACCATCATCAGCTTTATCGGATTAATTGAAAAGGATTTAAAGAAAGGAAAAATAGATAATATCGAAGATCGATTAAGTTTTGTGAAAACGGGAGCAAAACAAATGAATTTTTTGGTGCAAGATATATTAGAACTTTCCAAGTTGAAAAATATCACAGAAGCAGAACGGAGTCTAGTCGATTTGAACCAGATTTTAGAAAAGGCAAAGATGAATTTATGGGAAGAGATTGAGTCTAAAAATGTAATGATTCAACATCACACCTTACCTACCTTTTGTGTAAATGAATTAGAATTTTTACTACTTTTTCAAAATTTCATCCAGAATGGAATCAAATATAATGAAAGTGAAATTCCCATTATTCAAATCGAAAGCAAAGTAATGGATGATACTTTTATCCTCTCTTTTAGCGATAACGGAATCGGGATTGAAGAAAAATATTTCGATACCATTTTTGAATATTTCAAACGTCTGCATACTTCGCAGATCTATCAAGGGACAGGACTTGGATTAGGTGTTTGTAAAAATATTATTACGTCATACGAAGGCGAAGTCAAAGTAGAATCGACCATGGGTGAAGGAACAACTTTTATTTTAAGCTTTCCAATAAAATCTTCGCAACACCTACAGTTATTGCCTACAGCAGTGCTCAATTAGCAAAATGCTCCAGCAACAACGCTTCTAAATACTGTTGGTCTATTTCATCAAAGGAGTTAGGTAGAGTACTATCAACATCAAAAACGGCGATCAATTCATTATTGTTATTTAAAACAGGAACGACAATTTCGGATTGAGAATTAGGATCACAGGCGATATGTTGTGTCCCTTGCTGTAAAGCGTGAACGTCAGCTACCAGTTGAGTTTCCTTAGTGGCAGCCGCCTTTCCACATACGCCGCGCCCAAACTCAATGTGCAAGCAGCCCAAAGTGCCTTGGTAAGGTCCGACTGATAATTTATTGCCATTTACAACATAAAATCCTACCCAATAATAATAGGGTAAGTAGGTTTTTAATAGACAATTAATCGTTACCATTTTTAAAACACGATCCGTTTCACCTTGTAGATTAGCACGGATAGCGGCGGTTGCAGTCTCGTAGGCAATACGTTTTTCAACGGAATTTAATGCCACAGATGGTCGAATAAAATAAGGCATTTCAGCGGTAGCACTCATGGGAAAAAGTGGTTTGAAAGTGTTGTGAGATAGTATGAAAGTTGTTTTGAACAACTTCCATTATCTAATGTCATCAATCCAAAAAAAGTTATTCATCAAAAGCTAATTTCATTAAAAATAGATCAAATCCTTTTGCCCAATAGTCTTTTT
>JBGCES010000838.1:0-2665 GCA_045106545.1 Saprospiraceae bacterium | reverse complement strand
TTTGCAGATAAATCAACGACGGATGCGACCTTTCCAATTTCCGCTAAGGAAAGTCGTACTCTGTCAGTACAGTTTACTTTAGTATCTGGACCAGCGACGATTAATGGAAATACAGTTACCCTTACGGGACAAACGGGAACGGTCGTCATTGTAGCCAATCAAGGTGGAAATGGGCAATTTAACCCCGCACCACCCGTGACGCGAAGTTTCTCCGTCAATGCAGATAATAACAACCCCGATCCACCAACGGGCTATTGCGGTTCACTTGGCTCTGCTCCGTGGGTCGAATGGATTGGTAACGTCACTTTCGGTGGTATTGACAACGATTCGAATAAAGATCGCTACGGCAATTTTACCAATTTATTGACGACCGTCAATCAAGGCGGTAGCTATCCGATTAGCGTACAACCCGTTTTCAGTTGGACGCAGTTTGACGAATACGTGCGCGTATGGATTGATTACAACCGCGACGGTGATTTTGACGATGCGAATGAAGTGGCTTTTGAGCAAATTTATTCCGCTGACGCAAATGGTTCTACCGCTACACCCGTTTCTGGAAATATTCAAATTCCTAATGCTGCGGGTATTGGCGCAACGCGCATGCGGGTGAGTATGCAACGTGGCAGTTATGCGAATCCTTGTGAGAACTTTGCACAGGGCGAGGTAGAAGATTATTTAGTAAATATCATTGAAGGATCTGGTAGTTCGATTTCTATTAATTGTCCAAATAATATAACGGTTACCGCGGCGCAAGGCGCAACGGGTCGCGTGGTAAATTGGAATGCACCTACGGCAAGTACCAATTGTACCAATGGAACAAATGTAACGATTCAGCAAACCGCAGGATTACCTTCTGGTAGTCAATTTCCAATTGGAACGCAGACGATTGAATATACTTTTAGTGATGAATGTGGCAGCAGCCGAACCTGTAGTTTCAATGTAACCGTGCAACCCGGTCAAGCGACTACATTAACGATTGACTGTCCAGATGATATTGTAGTAACGGCGGCGCAAGGAGCGACTTCCGCTACGGTAAGTTGGGCAGCAGCGACTGCGACGACGGATTGTAATGGAACGCCAACAGTTCAGCAAACCTTTGGTCCTGCTTCGGGTAGCGTTTTCCCGCTCGGTTCGCGTACGATTACTTACGAAGCGGAAGATGGCTGTGGCAATACGGAGATGTGTAGCTTTACGGTAACGGTAGAAGAAAATACGAACGGCGGTGGTGGTCCATTGCCAACGGGCTACTGCGAAGGACGTTCCGTTACGCCTTGGTTTTTCTGGATTGGCAATGTTAGTTTCAATACGATTGATAACGATTCCGATAAACGTCGTACCAATGATTTTACCAATCTGAGTACGGTCGTTAATCGCGGTGCGAGCTACGAATTGAGTTTGCAAACCATTTATAGTTGGACTCATTTTGATGCGTACTATCGCGTATGGATTGATTATAATCGCGACGGCGATTTTGACGATACGGGCGAAGAAGTATTGAGCGCAGTCAGTGCTGGCGGCGCAGATGGTTCAACGCCGCCGCCCGTGACGGCAAATATTCAAATTCCTGCTTCGGCAGATTTGGGTTTTGCCCGAATGCGAATTTCGATGGCACGAGCAGCTTATCCCGCCGATGCCTGTACGATTGTAGAACAGGGCGAGGTAGAAGATTATGCGATTGATATTCAGAACGGTAATTTACAAGGTGGAACGATTGGTCGTTTAGGATTTGAAAATAATCCGACCGAATCATTTTCAACCGAGGAATTACACGTTTATCCGAACCCGACGACAGATTACGTTTGGCTGACCGCCAAAGGTTTCGAAGCGGATAACGGAACGATTCAAGTCGTGGATATTAATGGTAAAATTGTACTGCAACAGCGCGTTCGGTTAGATAATAATCGTCCGCTGCAATTGGCGTTGCCTGATTTGCCGAAAGGTATTTACCATTTGCGATTGCAGACGAGTGATCGAAATATGGCGAGTCAGCGGGTGGTGATACAGTAGATTTAGATTATTATTCGTTTCTAATAAAAAAGCTAGTCGGCGCGGAGTGATGCGTTGGCTGGCTTTTTTGTTTTGGTGGGGCGAGTTCGCTTTGTAGAAAGTGATTATACATTTATCGTAAAACGTCCAAGTATCTTTATTTGAAGTCATTTTATGCTATTTTTATGTAGTAGTGAAGGAGATTGGAATATGAATTATTGGACATTATTCTAAAGTAATGTCCAACTCCATTATCAGATCGACTCACGTAAATCTTAACAGCACAAAATCTAACAACCAAAATAAATTATTTAATACTATATTTACGTTGCTCAAAAGGTCTTTAATCAAAACCATCTTGTAAGCAATGAATTTTATAATCCCCTTTTTGCTTCTCACCTTCTTACCACTTGTTTCTTATTCACAATCTTGCGGTTGTTCGAATTGCCCATTGCCTATCCAAGCAAATCAATCGGACTATGAATTATGCTATGATGTATTCAATGTAAGTAATAATGATCTTTCGGATAGTGGTCAGGGCGTTTGTCAGGTTGATATCCGATTTGCGCATAGCTCAGTAAAAAATTTAGAGATAAATCTGCGCTCTCCTAGTAATCAATTAACTCAATTGATAGGTGATTACACACCAGTTGGATTAACTACGAATATCGGTACATCC
>JBGCES010000837.1:0-3067 GCA_045106545.1 Saprospiraceae bacterium | reverse complement strand
ATGAATACATTTCGGTCACCGATATTATCTCGACCTGCATCAACTCCTACAAAGGTATTTCTAGATGTTGAAGTATTATTTAATCCTGCTTGTGTTCCAATAAATACGTTAAAGGAACCTGTATTTTTATCCCCAGCATTGTGACCTACAAAAGTATTCTGCCCACCACCAGCTGTAGTAGAATTTCCAGCACCCGCACCAATTATCACATCTTTATCTCCATCATTAAGATTTAGCTTACCACTTATCTGGGCATCTCCCTGTACGTCTAGTCTCAACTGAGCCTGCAAGGTCGTAATTGTCATTATAAAAATGAACATAGATAATAACTTTTTCATCGTTGTGTTTTATGTCGTGAAAGGTAACACTTTAGGAGTCAGGTGTCAGGAAACAGGTGTCAGAATATTATACTGAAAAATGAAATTATCCACGTTTAAAATAAAATAAATATTGGCAATAATAACATTTTTAGCAATTTTGCTCTGACTCCTGACACCTAATTACTGACACCTAAAAAATTACCGTGAAATAATTAAAAAGAACATCACAAAGATGAAGGGAAGCGCAACAAATGACGTGTTCCTATTTTGCAAAAACGTGTACTTATTTTACAAAATAAATGATGAAAATTTTATAAATTATTGATATTCAGCTATTTACGAAATTCACGTGGGGATACCCCAAATGTCTTTTGAAAACTGCGAGAAAAATAACTGGGCTGGTTAAAACCTGTCGTATAGGCGATTTCGGCAATGGAAAGCTGGGTATTTTTTAATAATTCTTTGCCGCGTTGCAGGCGTACGGAACGGATAAAAGTGGAAGGTGTTTGGTTGGTCAAGGCTTTGAGTTTGCGATAGATTTGCATATCGCTAAGGTGCATGGATTTACCTAAATCCGCTACGCTAAAATCGGGGTTATCTAATTGGGCAAGCACTAGGTCGCGTAATTGTTTTAAAAAAATAGTCTCTTCGTTGGGTAATTCAATAGCAGGCGTTTCAATGATGGACTGCGCATAATGTTTTTGCAAGGTAATGCGTAAAGCTGTCAATTTTTCTAAACGAACAAGTAGTTCCGTTTTATGAAAAGGCTTATTGAGGTAGGCATCCGCGCCGTATTGCAAACCCGTGATTTTGTCCGCATGCGTTGCCTTTGCGGTAAGCAAGATTATGGGAACGTGGCTAGTACGCGTATCTTGCTTGAGGGTTTCACATACTTCGTAGCCGTCTTTGTGCGGCATCATTACATCGCTGATAATGATATCGGGAACTAATTTTAAAGCCTTTTTGATTCCTTCTTTTCCATCTTTAGCAAGGTGAATGGTATATTTTTCCTGTAAAATGGATTTAATGTATTGCGCTACATCGCGATTGTCTTCGATGATTAATAAGATGGGTAAATCAGCATTAGCTGTTACGTCAGTAGGTTCGAGCGCATCTAAGGTTAATTCGTTTTTCGATTGTAAACCACCATAACGGGAAGGTTGATTTAGCACATCTTCAATCGGTAAATACACAATAAATTCCGTACCGACTCCTATCTGACTACTCACTTCAATTTTCCCATCCAATAACTCTACTAATTGCTTGGTCAAAGCTAAACCAATGCCCGTACCTTCCGCGCGGCGCGTCGTAGAATTATCCGCTTGATAAAAACGGTCAAAAATACGGGGCAAATCGGCTTCCGCTATACCGCTGCCCGTATCCTGTATTTTTATTTTTAAAAATGGCTGCGCTGCTTCCTCTACTTTCTGCACTCGAAAAGTCACTTCGCCCTTCGCTTCGGTAAATTTAATGGCATTGGATAAGAGGTTATAAAAAATCTGCTGCACTTTCGTCTCATCGTAAGTCGTTTCTAAGTTCGAAATTTCTGAATAAAAAGTGAGTTGAACACCTTTATCGGTCGCTAAAGAATAGAAAGATTCGGTTAAGTAGCGCAGATAGGCAATGATGTCGCCAGATATTTTTTCGATGGGTAAACCCGCAACATCGGCTTTGGATAAATCAAGCAGCTGATTGACGAGGCGTAGGAGATTTTGGCTGTTGCGTCGAATTAATCCTTTCTCGGCTTTATGACCAGTGATGTTTTCATTCATTCCCATAATCACTGTCAGGGGCGTACGAAATTCGTGCGTAATATTGGTAAATAACCTACTTTTCACTTCGTCCAATTCCTTTAATTGCTGCGCTTCCTGTTCCTTTTGTTGGAATAATAATTTATCTTTTTCCAATTGGAAAAGATGACGCCCGATGAAGTAAAATAGTAGTCCCGCGAACAACCAAATCAGCCCGTAAAACCAATACGTTTTAAATCAAGCTTCGTGTACGACGATGGGAATATGCAACTCTTGTTCGCTCCACAATCCATTGCCCGTGCTGGCTTTGGCTTTGAAGGTATAATTACCCGCAGGTAAGCTGGTGTAACGCGCCCGATATTGCGTAGTCGGTGGCGACCACTGACTATCAAAGCCCTCTAGCTGATAAGAATATAAGTGCGCATCGGGTTCCGTAAAATGCAATAGCGCGTACTCAAACTCCAGCATTTTATCATTATAATCCAAATAAATAGTAGGGTTAGATTGATATAAATAATCAAACTGAAACAAGGAATCCGTTGCGCCTTGCAATACGGAATAATTAGTAAGCACCAAAGGCGTTTTCAACGCTTCCTGTTGCGCTTGTTTTACTTGGTTGAGTAATTGTTTAGGTGCAAAAATGTACATTCCATTATTGGTTCCCATCGCTATTTCACCCGTCTGTAAACGCAATAATTTTCTGATACTGCCAATCGCTTTCAATCCATCTTTTGCGCCAAAACGTAGATGTTCTTGCTGCGCAAAATTGTAATAACTCAATCCATTGCGATAACTTAACCAAACAGATTCGTGATCGTCTGCGACTATAAAACTCAAATACTTTTGCGCTAAACCTATGGTTGGTAACGAAAGATAATGGATCGCTTCTTCCCGATTGAGATCATATAGCACAACTGACCGCGCCGTATAAAACCAAAACTGATTATTAGACAAATACTGAATGCCCAAGATGGATTCAGGGGTATTAATTTCTTG
>JBGCES010000836.1:0-4492 GCA_045106545.1 Saprospiraceae bacterium | reverse complement strand
CCTGTCGATTGGACTATTATGGGACAATCTAATCTTTCTTTCAATCTTTCCGCAGGTATTTTACTTTGGCCCGTTGTCTTTGTGATGACGGACATTATCAATGAATACTACGGTACCAGAGGTGTGAAGTTTCTCTCTTATCTAACTGTATTTTTAATTAGTTATGGTTTTATCATGTACTTCTTTGCGATCGGACTAGAACCAGCTGATTTTTGGGTGACCTCTCACCTCGACAGCTTGCCTGCCGACGATCCGCAACGACTAGAGATCGCTAAAAAGGTAGGTGATTACGACTTTGCTTACCAACTCGTTTTTGGGCAGGGCTTATGGATTATTATTGGTTCGATTACCGCTTTTTTAATCGCTCAAATTATTGATGTTACCACTTTTCATCGCATCAAAAAGGCGACAGGAGAGGATAAAATATGGCTGCGAGCTACGGGTTCTACTTTGATTTCTCAATTAGTAGATACTTTTGTCGTGGCAATGATCGCTTTTTATATTGGAGCAAATTGGGATTTGATAACGGTGGTAGCAATCTGTATAGTAGGTTATTCCTACAAATTTATCGTAGCGATAGTTATGACACCCGTTATTTATTTAGCCCATTATCTGATTGATCAATATTTGGGTGAGGAATTATCGACACAGATGAAAATGGAAGCAGCGCAGTAATAACCTAGACTAGTTCTGGAACTTGCATAATTGGTAGCACTATCTTGAATGTACTTCCGACATTAGGTTGAGATCTTATTAAAGTAACTTCTCCATTTAATTTCCTACACAGTTTTTGAGCGATACTAAGTCCTAAACCAGAACCAACATATTTACTTCGATCGTTAAGGCGTTTGAACATCGCAAAAATAGACTCGTGGTATTCCTTGGCAACTCCGATACCATTATCCGTTAGCAAAAAAGTGTGTGTATCCTCTTTCATTTCGTACTGAAAATGAATATTAACAACTAGTTCTGTGTTATACTTTACAGCATTATCAAGCAAGTTCTCGATGATGTGGTGAAGAATTTTAGGTTGAGTCATTATTTCTGGAATGAAATTGCTTTTTAATTCTATCAATTTTTCTGGGTATTTCTCCCTCGTAGAATGCAAAATATCATTAAGAATCGGCGATATCTGAGTAAACGAATAATTCTTAGGTACCACCTTACTAGCTGCCCGAAATATACTGACATCTCTTATCAATTGATTCAGCTGTACACCTCCTTTCTGTACAAAATATAAATGCTCTATCACCCTTGCAGGATGATTAACTTCTTTAATTGCTAACTGACTAAAACTAACAATACTACGTAGTGGCTCTTTCAAATCGTGGGAAAGTATTCGATTAAATTCGTCAAGTTCTTGATTGATTTCAGAAAGCTCTTGATTCGATTCTTCCAACTTGATCGTCCGTCTTTTTACTTCTTGTTTTAACCTCTGGTTGTACTGTTTCTTTTGATAAAAAGCCCAAAATAATATCACTAGAAATAAGCCAAATAAAGCAGAAAGCATAATGAGAAACTTCTTCTCCGTTTGATTTTTGACGATCTTAGCAGCTAGTAATTTATTATCATTTTCTTTTTGTTTCGTATCAAATTTTATTTGTAAATATGCCGTTTTCTGCCGTTTTTCGTCCTCATCTAACTTTGCCTTGAGTTGAGTATATCGTTCCAAATAATCATAAGCAGCAATGAAATCCTTCATTTGTTTACAAACTTTGGGAAGTGCTTTATAGATCGATAATTGTAAATCGATTTCGGTCGAATCGACATAGTTCAACAAATTTTCGTAGGTCTTACGTGCTTCGCGATATTGCCTTTTTGCCAATTGTAGCTCAGCAACAAAAGTCTCCGTATAGATGAAATTATGCCCGTCCTTAAAGCTTTGATCAACTGCTGCTAATAATGCATACACCTTTTCGGCTGCTTTAATTTTCCCTTGTTTCAGATAGATTTTCCCTTCCTTTTGTAAAAAATCAATTTTTAATACGCTTAAATTGTGTTTTTTCATGAAAGGCATCCTTTCTTTTATTAATTTTAGGGCAGGCTCATAGTTACCACTCTGTAAGTACACCTCCGTCAATTCTAAATCAAATAATGCTTCTGTACTTGGTCTTACTTTAAAATCTTTGTATTTATCTTTTATTGTCTTATAGCATTCAATTGCTGATTCGTATTTTCGTTCATCCTCCAGTAACTGACCCAGAGAATAATAATTTTTGATGATCAGAGAAGTATCTTGTGTAAGTTTACCATACTTAATATTTTCATAGTAAGTATTTTGAGCACTTTCAAAGTCACCAATCGCCATGTAAGTAAATCCCTTTAGATAAAAATAGCTACTCCTTTGCTTAGCCGTTCCTTTTCCACTATTAAAATATGGTTTCAACTTAACGATTTCTCGATAAGCTTCTAGCGGTTCTTGATTACTATGTGCAAGGTAGATTTTAGCGAACTGGTAAGCAATTTTTGAAGAATCTGTGAGTTCCGTCCGGTTGGCAATGATGCGTTCGCATTCATCAATTGCGCTACTTGCAATTGCAAAATCACGGTACAGGTACTTATTAATAGAGTCTAAATAAATATTAAATTTCTCTTGCTCCGAGGTAGATTCGGTAAAAGAGTCTCCAAAAAGAGTGGATGATTGTGCAAAACAGGAAATGCACAATCCAAATAAAATATAAACAAAAATGAAGGTTTCCTTTTTCATTTTCAAAAAAGCATCAACAGCCCAGCAGGTTGGTTAGTTTAACAATTATTGAGGTTGAATAAGATCTTTTTAGTAAAAAAAGACGATCAATATACCAATTTAAAACATTGATAATCAATACTTTAATTCAACGAATCAACGCTATTAATCTAGTCAACATATTTAACTACGCAACTACTGTGAATAAATTAATTTTCTAAGAATGGATTAGTGTTTAGCCGATCGGAGGAGTGGAAACAGCTGGTAAGTGTTGTGGGAGATAAATTTTGTTTTGTACTTTCGTAATCTTTCTACCAAAAAGTAAGCCATTGAGTGAAAATTAGTGTTTTTTTATCTGACTTATTAATTTTATAAGCCTCCTATTGATGAAGAGAGCCAACACCTGGCAACAAGTACTACTGGTTGTTACTTTACAATTATTTTTCCTGACACTTAGCGCACAAGTCTTACCTGACTCTTACTTTTTTGAAGACGCAATGATTAATATTAAAGAAGGAAAATTCAAACTGAGTAAAGATACTTTGCGTATGAACAAAGATCTGTACTTGGCATTCCCATTTACAGAAGAAAATGCTATTGCAGAGATAAATTTAATACCGCCTTCCTTTCGGCAACACAAACAAGTAACCTTTTTACCTTCGGGAGATTATGAAATTATTGATACTTTAGTAAATTTTAACAACGAATACTATCGTACCAAAATTCAATTTTCAAACCTCTGCAAAAGTGAATTTATTAGTCTAATCTTTTCGATTGATACCGACCTTAGAATCGAGCCATTTATCTACGAAATAAAATTATTCCCCACTACCAAAACACACCTACAGCTACGACTAAAAAATAACGAGTTATTTATCGGTGAGGAGCGTTCGGTGATTATTGAAACCAATCATCTGGATAATGTAATTCTTAATGAAGAATGGACCAGTGATTTGCCAGTCAATTACAAATTCTCGCGGCGCAAGGGTAATTTGCGCTTGCATCTACGCTCGGATCGCGCTGGAAAACAGCCTTTTAAGCTATCGTTAAAAACAAACAAACCACAACAAATCAGTGATGGATCACTGGTTTGGTACACCAATATCATTGATACTACTTTTACGGTAAAACAAGCAAAACTGCGATTTCTGGAAGTCAATCAACAAGAAGTCGTTTGGGAAGATCCGACGGTGCGTACCCAGTTAGAATTAGAAATGGATTATGCGCCCAATTTACAATTAGAAAAAACGTATCGTTTAGAAGCACAAGAGGGAGCAGGTGGTATTTTGATGGGTGAATTATTTACCCGATCTATCTTAGCAAATGGACGAGTATTATGCTGGCTACGCCCTTACGATTATCATCAACGAGCGGATGGATATTTATATCTAAAAGATGGCGACCGAGCCAAATTTATCACTAACTTTTCGGTTCTACCTGCTCCGAAAATTAGTGCAATTGAAATTTTACGGGATGGAGAAGATTGGACGAGCGATCCTTCCATTCGACCAGGCGAGGCATTAGAAATTCGAGTAAAAGGTCAACGGCTGCGTCGAGCAGACATTCAGTTTGAAGGTTTACAAAATGTACAATTAGATAGCGTTGTTCGCCGCAACGATGAATTATTATACACTGCTAATGTCCCTTTAAATATTCGTAAAAAGCGCATAGAAGTAATCAGTAGCGGCGAACCTACGGGTAAAGTTTTTAAAGTGAAAGAATTTCAACGCGCCCGCCAATTTGATTTCATTGATGTGCAGTATAATGAAAGCACGCAAAATTTAAACAATATCAACAAACCAATTT
>JBGCES010000835.1:0-6646 GCA_045106545.1 Saprospiraceae bacterium | reverse complement strand
AAGTAATTCATTGACGAGTAGATTATTGAAAAAATTGCTTAAAGTTGCGCCTCAGCGAAATTTGCCGACTTTGCAAAAACAGTCGCTACGTAGTTGGTACATGAGGTTTACTAAACTTTCAAAGTTTAGTAAACCTAATCCTCCTATCTCAAAAGTTTACCTCTTTTGCGATGAATTCACCAACTACAACGACACCCATATCGGAATCAAAACCATTGAATTATTAACTAAATTAGGCTACGAAGTAAAGCTAATTGACCACCCCGAAAGCGGTCGTGCCGCTATCTCAAAAGGCCTACTCGACCGCGCCCAAAATTACGCCCAACGCAACATCGATATTTTTAAAAACATCATTACGGAAGACACGCCACTTGTCGGTATCGAACCCTCTGCGATTCTCAGTTTTCGCGATGAATATCCGCGTTTAGTTAAAAAAACGGACGTAGCGGCAGCTAATGATTTAGCTAAAAATTGCTTTACTATCGAAGAATTTATTCACCGCGAATTTGAAAATGGCAATATTAAAAGTGAGCAATTTACGACTGCACCAAAACGCTTGTTAGTACACGGACATTGTCATCAGAAAGCCTTATCCAGCGTAGATTTCACGGCGTGGATGCTTGCTATTCCTACTAATTATGAAGTTGAAATTATTCCATCGGGTTGTTGCGGTATGGCGGGTTCATTTGGTTATGAAGCGGAGCATTATGAGGTGAGTCAGCAAATTGGAGAATTGGTATTATTCCCTGCGGTGCGTCAGGCGGAGAAAGATGTGACAGTCGTTGCGGCGGGGACGAGTTGTCGGCATCAGATTCAGAATGGAGTGGGGAAGGGAGCGGTGCATCCGGTGGAGGTAATGTGGGCGGCATTGGAGCACAATCATTCCTGAGGATGAGATTATCGACGGTAGTTATTGAAACAAATCATCGAGGATAACAGTATGCTCAATTAAATTAAGACTATATTCATTTTCTTTCAATCCATAAGTCGTCACTAAAACTGGGGAGATTAATTTTTTTGTTTTCGTCTCTTCTTCAAATACCCAAATCTTCTGCTGGATGCGATTGGCATACGCTTTCGTCAGTGTAAATTCCTTATTATAAAATTTTACTTCCACTAAATTTATCACCTGATCGTTGCGGTCGATGAGCAGGTCGATTTGTGTTCCAGCTTCGGTTTTTGTGCCTTTTTTGATAAAAGACGCATTTTGCGTATAAACGCCCGCAATGCCAATTGCTTTCCTAATTTGCTCCACGTGTTTTAAACAGATGCTTTCAAAAGCGTAGCCGCTCCAAGCCTTGTATTGCGATGTTTGTGAAAAATATTGCCACGTTCCTTCGCCGATATTTGTCTTATCGTCAATAAAATTGAGGTAAAACAAAGAATATTCATCCGTCAGGCGGTAAAGCATTCCTTTTTTCTTTTTTCCAAAGGGGTGATAGGAATGAATGAAACCCGATTCTTCGAGTTCGGTGAGGACGCGAGAGACTGTTCCACCAGCCGCTACCTTAGCTTGTTTTAATATCTCGTCACGCGTCAATCCTTTTTGCTTTTTCGCTAAAGCGCGGATGATTTCAATATGATAATCGGCACTTTGAAACAATGCGCGATACAAGTTATTAAACTCGTAGCGGAGTAAACCAGTTTGTGAAAAACAAGTATCATCTATGTTTTGGATGGCACTTCTTCCCTTACGTAACTCCTTGAGGTAGTGGGGAATACCGCCCATTGCCATATAAATCTGCGTGATTTGATAGCGATTAAATCGAAGATGTAACGATTGTATAAATTCCTCCGTTTCGCCTAAAGTAAATGGACTGAGGTGAATGTAACGAGTGATCCTATTGTGCAGTCCACCCGTATTATTCACCACATTCTGGATCATCCACGAAGCGGCAGAACCACAGAGCGCAATGACGATTTTTTGCGTATTTGCCCAATTGTTCCAAAAGAAATCTAGCCCGCGTAGAAAGCCAGTATTGGAGGAAGCCAACCACGGAATTTCATCAAAGAAGATGACTTTTTTTTCTGTTTTTATTAAAGGTGCAATCGCAGTACGTAGATTAAAAAAAGCGTCTAACCAGTCTTTAGGTTGCTCAAATTGCTGTTCGCCAATTATATTTAGTTGTTCAGTAAAAATGCGAAGTTGTTCTTCGAGGGGAGCATTGGGTGAACCTGCAATTTTAAAAACGATATGATCTTGATAAGTATGATTAATAAGCAATGTTTTACCAACTCTGCGTCTGCCGATGACCGCAACCATTTCCGCAGAAGCAGAATCTAATGCTTCTTGGAGAATCTTTCGCTCTTTTTTTCTTCCGATGAAGTTTTGCATGTAAGATATTTTGCCAAAAATACATTATTTATTTACTTTTGGCAAGAGTAAAAACCTAATTCCTTCAATCCAATGAAAGTCTAATGAAAAGCAAAACTGCAAAAATTATAATTTTAGTCAGCTACCTACTTGCCATATATCTAGGTATTTTCTTTTTTATTGCGCTTCCATTCTTTATCATTGGTGTTGGTGCTTTGTGGTCAGTAAGTAATAATTGGAAAAGTAACTTGCTGTGGACTATAATACCGATTTTACTTTGGCCATCTGGAATGCGTTTTTTATATCATAATATTAGAGTAGTAGGAACGTATTTTGGACCGAAACA
Organism: Saprospiraceae bacterium; assembly: GCA_045106545.1. Lineage (GTDB taxonomy): Bacteria > Bacteroidota > Bacteroidia > Chitinophagales > Saprospiraceae > JBGCES01. The sequence goes on along the minus strand of JBGCES010000835.1, from coordinate 3,986 downwards.
GGACTTCATTTTTGAAGAGGGTTTTCGTGGTAATTGCATGATAGTAAAAGACATGTCATGTGGTCAAGCAAAGATATTAAACAATGGACGCGAACAGTTTTTTATCCCTATAAACGGATTATTACTTTATCAAGAAGATGTATCTGGAAGATATGCTACTCGACGTTTTTTTCTAAAAAATGAAACAGACAGTTTGATAGAAATTTCCAAAGAAGAGAGAGATAATTTTTACTCTTATTCGGGTAGTCCACCAAGGAGAGACAAAATCAGTGTTTTCGATAGAATGACAGGTGGTCACCAACAATATAATCGTAATGGATTAAATTTTGAGTACACATTTTTTGAGTTTATTGTTACACCATTTGATAGTTTGAAACACTACTATGATGTAAACGGAAGAAACATACGTCAGTCTTTTGATAGTTTAGTTATGAACTGCCCAGAAATGATTATGCTGAGATAATTACAGTTATCCTACTCGCACAGCGTCTCCGACCTGTGTGCTCTATACGCTCAAATTTATCACTTTCAACTTGTGTGTTGTCCTGACGACGATTAATTCACAACTTCCCCAATTCCTCCAAAACCCTCTCCCCACTGCGCTCTTCCTCAATCACCACCGGCGGCTTCACCCGCGACTCACAATTCGACACCGAACAACGCTCACAAGTCGTATGCACCGTACGTTTCCGCAATTTAGGATCGTTTAGAAAATTAAACGTACTGCGCAAATTAGGTGTAATTAACAAACCCACTGTGACGCTCACACTTTCTTTTGAATCACTCGACGTAGGTTTGGCGAGCGACATGCAGAAGTACTCGTTATCGGTTTGCCAATATTGCGAAATTTGCCCATCGGCGAGGCGATTTTGGTCGGGCTGCATCGCCATTTTAGTACGTAATTCTTTTAAGGCAGTGACCGATACCCAGCGACGGCAATAATGTTCTTCGAGTTGATTATTGTATGGATTATGCAATTGCGATAGGTGCAATTCCTTGGTCATGCGAAAATGATCTAAACGATCGTTACTCGTCAGACGCAAAAAGAATAAATCTTCAATGCCAAAATGCTGCGGCAAAATATTCGTTAACCGCTGCATCAACATTTCTTGGGTCACCTGATATTTATCCAACCACTTTAATAACACCTCGCCATTCCAATCGCTCGAACGGCTGACGCGCTCGATGTCTTTGACTAAGGTTTTTTCGGGCATCAGCAGTGCAACCGCGAAGTAAGACGCGCGGAAATTATTCAATAATTGTTCAAAATTATCAATCTGTAAAATACGCGTTTCGTAAGGGCGATTTTTGTAATTTAAAAACTGAAAAGCCAACTCCCGCGCCAATAAAAAGTATTGCTGTTTACTACTTAATTCATTGTTAATCAGAAGTGTACGGCTATTCTTATTAAAATAAGAACGAATACCACGTAGGCTTTTTTGTTGGTTTAACTTATCGTAATCAATTGAAATATTATATTCCTCCGTTAAAATTTTCTCTAATTGATTTTTCCATTCAAGAAGTGCTTTGCGAACACCAAATTGTTTACGAAATTTGACGACTGCTGCTTCTAAATCTGCAAAATAGTTATTGTGCATATCCTGATAGGAGCGGAGGGCGACTTTATAAAATTCAGCTTCCGTTACTTGATAGTGTCGCGCGATTTTAAAAATCGTACTGACAAATGCACTCACTTTTTCGGGCGTACTCGTAAAGACTTCCAGCAGCTTATCGGGACTAATTCCAAATTCTTCCAAAGGAAAGTTTTTGAAAAAATCGGAATGCAGCAGATCAATGACGGGTTGCAGTTTTTTTTTTTTTTTTGTACTCACTAAAAAATTATAATCGACCTCTAATCCTTTTCCCAACTGCGTCAACTTGGCGGGTTTAGGATATTTTTTACCGCGTTCAATGTCATTAATATAAGAAGTCGAAAGCCCCGTTTTAGTAGCTAATTCCTGATAAGATAGTCCCAATTGTTGGCGCAAATGTTTCACCTTGAAACCCAAAATCATTCGCACCATTTTATTTTCGTCGATCATCTGTACATTTTATGTATTGCTTACCTCCAACGTCTTCCCGACGTTGGAGGTATTTTTATTAAGAGTGAATACGTGCGCTGTCGGGAAGACAGCGGACGTAGCGAGCGCATAGAATATTAAAAGAAACTAGCTTTTGTGGTCTGTAAGTCAGTTTTAAAGCACGATTTTATATTCGTTAACCAATTGATTTTCATTAGAATACAATGAATTGAATAGTTTGATTTGGTTTTTTTGCGATTGTAAATGGTAGTTTTTTGAGGAGAAAAATTTTGGATCACGATAAAATCGCAAATTATTGAAATTTAATTTTACAAAAATCCCATTTACGAAATTAAATACTTTTAATGTTAAGTTAGTATTGAATAAATTTTTTCCAAAAGCTAAATTAGGACTAATTGTTGAAATTTAATAATTAGCGGAATTTCCGCTAAAAGAAAAAATGTTCTATATTGCGGAAGAATTAGTTGAAAATGATATTAATTATACATTAACCACCACAAATTAAATCTTATGTATAGTATCGAAGAAATGACCTATCATAAAATTGGCAACACCCGCATCACGGGCAAATACGTACCCGCTTTCACGGAGATTTTAACGCCGGGCGCAGTTGATTTTTTGGAACAGCTGCATAACAAGTTTAATCATCGTCGCTTAGAATTATTACAAGCAAGAGAGGAACGCCAAGCGCGGATTGACGCAGGTGAAAAACCCGATTTTTTACCAGAGACTAAGCATATCCGAGAAAGCGAATGGACAGTCGCGCCGCTGCCACAAGATCTACTAGATCGGCGTGTTGAAATTACGGGGCCAGTGGAGCGCAAAATGGTCATTAATGCGTTGAATTCAGGTGCGAAGATGTTTATGGCAGATTTTGAAGATAGCAATACGCCGAATTGGGAAAACAACATTCAGGGACAAATCAATCTGCGCGATGCGATTCAGGGCACGATTACCTTTGTGCATCCGACCAAAAACAAAATTTATCGTTTAAATAAAGAAATTGCGACGCTGTTGGTACGCCCACGCGGTTGGCATTTAGAAGAAAAAAACATTCGGATTAATGGCAAGCCGATTAGCGGCAGTTTAGTCGATTTTGGCTTGTATTTTTATCATAATATTCAACGCTTGCAAGAGCAGGGGAGTGGCGCTTATTTTTACTTACCCAAGTTAGAAAGTCACCTCGAAGCGCGCTTGTGGAACGATGTATTTGTGTATGCACAAGACACCCTGAATATCCCACAAAAATCCATCAAGGCGACCGTTTTAATCGAAACAATTTTAGCGAGTTTTGAATTAGATGAAATTCTTTACGAACTCCGTGATCACTCGGCGGGTTTGAATTGTGGTCGCTGGGATTATATCTTTTCTTACATTAAAAAATTCCGCAACGATCCTGAATTTACTGTTCCAGATCGTGCTAAAGTTGGTATGAACACTCACTTTATGCGTTCTTACTCGCAGTTGGTGATAAAAACGTGTCATCGCCGCAACGTACACGCTATGGGCGGTATGGCAGCACAAATTCCGATTAAAAACGATCCATCTGCGAATGCTGCTGCACTTGATAAAGTACGCAACGACAAGCTAGTAGAAGTACAAAATGGACACGACGGAAGCTGGGTGGCGCACCCTGCTTTGGTACAAGTAGCAATGGAAATTTTTAATGAATATATGCCGAATCCTAACCAGATTCATCGTAAACGTAAAGACGTAAATGTCACCGCTGCTGACCTAATCCAAGTTCCCGCAGGAACGATTTCCGAAGCGGGCTTACGCGAAAATATTAACGTCGGTATTCTTTACATCGAAAGCTGGTTACGCGGCAATGGCGCAGCAGCGATTTACAACAAAATGGAAGACGCGGCGACCGCTGAAATTTCACGTACTCAAGTTTGGCAATGGATTAAAAACGGCGCTAAATTGGAAGATGGACGCACGATT
>JBGCES010000834.1:0-6190 GCA_045106545.1 Saprospiraceae bacterium | reverse complement strand
TGAGCGGTTTGGTAGTTAAGCATTTATGCTTTTCCGTCATTGCCCTTTAGGGCTATAAGTTTGGTTTGACGTCCTGAAGGACTTTTACAGGAAAGGCTAAAGCCTTAACTACCAGCAGTTTAAAACTCTCCATCACCTCCTTCATAACCACCACGACCACCGCGTTCCCGTTTCTTCTTCTGATTTAAACGATAATTCAAAGTCAACGTAAATTGTCGCGCGCGCCACTGAAAGTCTCCTTCACGGAAAAAGTCATCGCTAAACTGACTATATCTACGGCGTCGACTATTAAAAATATCGCGTACGCTAAAGGTCAGTGTTCCTTTTTTATTTAAAATATCGCGACTTGCGGCGAGATCGAAAGAGTAAATAGATTTGGATTCCCCTTGCGTAGTTTCACGAGGAGCGCGATAATTAAATCGCAACTGCACATCCATATCTTTCCAAAGTGTCCAACGCGAAGTACCACGGGTAAACCAAGTCAATGTCTCGGCTTGGAGGTTACTATCAATGTTATCACCATTCGTTTCGGAACGAAAGAAGTTGAAGTTTCCATTCAAACGCCACCATTTGAAAGGGGTGTAATTGGCATTAAATTCAAAACCAATATCGTCCTGGGTCGCTAAATTTTCGGGACGCCGAATCGTTCTACCCAAGCCATCCAAAGTCGTAATCCGCTCGATTACATCCGTTGTGTGACGATAATAAATAGCAGAACTCAACGAACCTTTATCAAAATATTTGAGATGACTAACTTCGTAAGAATCAGTAAATTCTGGGTCTAAATCGGGATTGCCACTAAAGAAATTACGATCATCACTGAACGTAAAAAACGGATTCAAATCCCAAAAACGCGGACGACGGACGCGGCGGCTGTAGCTAACTTGTACAGAATTTTGCTGCGGCAAATCGTAGGATAAAAATGCACTAGGGAAGAGGTTGGTATAATCACGCGGATTGATTTCATTGGTGGTTTTTAATTCGGTACGAATATCACTATACTCGCCGCGCAAACCGACCTGATAACCTAGTTTTCCTACTTTATTGCCATAAATTAAATAAGCAGCGTGGATGTTTTCGTCGTAAGCAAAAACGTTGCTCAAACCGGGTAAGCTTTCCCAAATCCCATCCGTCAATTCTTCTACGAGATAGTCGTTGTCAATATTACGGAAAGACGAGCGCAAACCCGCTTCAAATTTCCCTTCTTCGCCAAACGGCTGTACGTAATCGGTTTGAAAAATCAAATTTTGCTGACTCTCTTTGTTGTTAGACCGTTGGAATAAATCCGTTACGGTATTAGGGTTTAAAGTTTCATCAAAATTCTGATTGCGCAAATCTGAGCCTTCTTCCTCTGTATTATCATTGTAGCGCAAAGTGGCAGTTAATTCTTGTCCCTCCCGTTCAAAAGTACGCTTGTAGTCTAGCGAATATTCCAGTGTATATTCGTCTTCAAACTCATCATCCGTTCTTACCACTACGCCGAGTGGATTATCTAAGTTATTTAAAAAATCACGGTAAGTCGTCACGGCTGAATTATTATCATCCGAAACGCGATAAGTGAAAGCAGTAGTCAATATATTTTTATCATTCAAAAAATAATCTGCACCCATACGAATACTATTGGACAAGCCACTGCGGATGCGATCCGTGAATTGATCCGTAATAAAGGTCGTATCTGCTTTATAAAACTCGCTGTACAAAGAACTCTCTCCTGGACCTTTACGGTAATTGATTCCGTAATTCGTAAATAGATTTAATTTACTCGTTCGATAATTCAAATTAATGGCGGCTCCGTATTGATCGGGTGTACCCAACGTAAAATCAAAAGAGCCATTGATGCCCGTTTTTTGTTCTTTTTTAAGAATAATATTAATAATTCCCGCCATTCCTTCTGCCTCGTAACGGGCGGATGGATTGGTGATGACTTCTACTTTTTCAATTAGATTCGCAGGAATATTACGCAGCCCATCCGTATCGCCTACGCCTACTAAGCCTGATGGTTTTCCATCTACTAAAATCCGAACATTCCCACTGCCACGCAAACTCACATTACCTTCTACATCTACTTGCACCGACGGCACATTATCCAATAATTCCGCTGCGTTTCCTCCGCGACTTCCTAAATCTTTTCCGACATTGAAAACGCGTTTGTCCAGTGACATGGTCATCGTACTACGTTCTGCGGTTACGATAACTTCATCCAATGCTGCTGCTTCGGGCGCAATACCAATTGTTCCCAAATCTGCTGTAGATTGCTCGCGACCGAGTTCGATATTATCAATGGTTTTCGTTTGATATGCCAAGAAATCAATGACGAGATAGAAGCGACCAGGGCGCGTTTCGATCGTAAAAACGCCCGTTGGATCGGTGATGTTTCCCGCTACGAGCGAACTATCACGTTTGCTGTACAAACTGACCGTCGCGTAGTCCAGCGGTTGCTGTGAATTGGCATCGACGATGATGCCCGTTACTTTCTTAGGTGGAAAATTGCCCCGTCCGCCCCGTGAACCATTGGGTCTTTGGGCAAAAATGGAAATTTGTGATAATAACAGTAAGAAAAAACAAGTGGTAAAAATGCGCATTTTAGCGGGTTTTGCTAATTAGTGAGAAGGTAAAAAGAGTAGCCGTTTTTGAAACATCAAAGTTAGAAAAAGGTGCAATGAATAAGACTGCTTTTCGGAGAGATAGTTTCATTATTAACAATAATTAACAGCTATTTTTTGGTAACAAATGAAATGCTGATTTGTCAGTTGTATTTCAATTTGAAATTAGCAAGGTTAAAATTCAAGACAAGTTTTTATCTTTACCACATGATTGATAAACTCAAAGAGACCTTCTCGCAAGCTTCTGAAATTGTCCGCCAGCAAGCCAATAACCTCGGCGACTCCGCCAAAGAACGCGGTTATCAAGTCATCGAAGATTGGCTACAGATTTTTCCAAAACTAGAAGCTTATGGCTTCAGCGTAACCAGTTTTGGTCTAAGTATCGCGATCAGTCCATCTTTAGAAGCTGAATTACAAAGCACGCACGATTTGTTTAGTCTGGAACGTTTAGATGAAATAATCGCAGAAAATAAAGGCAATACTGCGCTCACCTCTGTTTTTACAACTATCAAAACCACTTATAACCTCCACAGTCGCATCAGTTCGGAACTGCGCGATCCACTCATTCTAAAAATTAAAGTCAAACTCACACCTGAGATTAATGTCTATCTCGGCGAACCGCTTATTTTATAAATTTGTAGTCTTTAGTTCGTAGTTTGTAGTTGCTCTTTTTACGTGAGCGGCATGCTTATCAGTGCACGAGTAAATACGAACGCGATTTATCTAACTCCGCCTTGAATTTATCGGTGGTCCCTCCAACTCAAAACTTTACTTCCAGACTCTACCTTGTCGCTCTCGGCAACTAGCAACTAAAAACTCCTAGCTAAAAACTTTCCCTGCCCCGTGCAACCCTGCACCAACCTTCCTGTCTATACCTACGAATCCCATAGCATACCGCCAGAATTTTATAAAGCTTTTAATCTAAAACTATGTTTTCAAAGGACGAGTGGAGGAGAGTTAGTAATTAAGCGTTTTAAGTTGATAGTTTGTAGTTTATAGCAACTACCAACTAAAAAATCCCAACTACCAACTTTTCCCACCCATCCTTTTTTGACGATTTCAAACCACCTTCGAACAACATCAAACTACTATCAAACAATATATTTATGCGACCTCTTTTTACAATTTTAGCCACCCTTTTATTAAGTATTCCGCTTTCGCTAAACGCACATCATGGTTGCGGTTCTGCAAAAGCATTCTTAGGCATCAATTCTGATGTCGTGAGTAAGCAAAAAGCGAAAATGCTGAATTTTGAAAACCGTTACGGTAGCTTTATTACCAACGTTTTTGAAGAGTCGGCAGCGGCAGATGCAGGATTACAGCCCTTTGATTATCTATTTGGCATTGATGATTTACGGACGGAGCGCGATAAGAACCTCACTTGTTTATTGCGTAGTTTCGATCCTGGTGAAACAGCAACTTTGCACCTCGTTCGAGCAGGAAAAACAATAACTAAACAAGTCACTTTTCGCGACCGAGGATCGTCACGCAACACAAATAGTGACGAAGAACATGCTTTCTTAGGAGTAGATCAAAATAATCATAATTGGAATGATTGGAATGACGGAGATTCGGGGGTAGAAGTAGATATCGTTTCTAATTCTACGGCTCAATCCATGGGCATGGAAGACGGAGATCGCATTATGACCATCAATGGTAATCAGATAATTGATTGGAATGATATTACTGCTGCCATGAATTTGCTAAAACCTGGTGATAATATCTCTATCGAGTATGAACGTGATGGACAGCTACGCAAAGTTTCTCAAGCAGTAAAATCCCGTGCGAATAGCGGGAATTATAATCGTAATTATAACAATAGAAATCATAGTTCTGATTATGCTTATCTCGGTATTTACACCAAAGACATGACCCGCAGCAAAGCCGCAAAGTTAGATTATGATAATCCCTACGGTGAAGTGGTGAGCAAAGTTTTGCGGAATACTGCTGCCGAACGCGCTGGCTTGCAAGTATTTGATTATATCTACGGTATTGATGAATATCGAATGGGCGCAGACCAATCATTGCGTACTATTTTAAGAAAATATCGCGTCGATGATAAGGCAGAATTGATGATTTACCGCAAAGGTAAGAGACAAACATTAGCCGTTACTTTTGGAGAAAAAGGCTACGATGATGACGATCATGATGACGACGAATGTGAAGATCCTTTCTTGGGCGTACGCAAAGACCATAATAATGGTGATCGGAATGGAGTAGCAGTAAATATTGTCAGCAATTCTACCGCAGATGGTATTGATATGGAAGATGGTGATGTCGTGACGAAGATTAATGGTTATCGCATTTTGGATTGGTCAGATTTGAGTATGGCAATCAATATGTTACGAGTTGGCGAGCAAATTGAAGTAACCGTAGAGCGTGATGGTAGAACCTTGACTCAAGCTGGAAAAATTAAGTCTGAATGTGATACCAAAGAACGCTATAGCTACAATGGTAGTGATCGCAATGACGAATGGGAAGACAATTTAGAGGATCGAATGGAAAATTTAGGCGATGATTTAGAGCGTATGGGCGAAGAAATTGGCGAAGCCGTAGAAGAAGCAATGGAAGGTCTATTTGATGGCGATCGCCGCCGTAGAGATCGCGACGACGACGACGATGATGACGACGACGATACTTACGATTATAATGATGACGATTCTGATAATGATTGGTATGATCAACAACGTGACCGCCGCCGCTCCGATGCGCGTTCGGAAATGGACTTGGAAAACGTAGAAGTAGATATGGAGGACATGCCAGAATCAGAAATGCGTGATCTAGCAAGTCGTGCTGATATTGATATGCCACAGAATCGTTCCTTAGCGGTTGATAATTTAAACTTATCCCCTAATCCAAATATGGGTATGTTTGAATTGACATTTGACGTAGCTTCTACCGGCGATACCCGTATCCGCATTTTTAATGCCGTAGGTCGGATGATTTATGAATATGAATTATTAAATTTCTCTGGTGACTTTAGTGATCCGATTGATATTTCTCAGAATGGTCCAGGTACGTATTTTTTAATCGTAGAGCAAAATGGACAGGCGATGACCAAGAAGATTATTCTAACCAGTAATTAAATTTAAAAGTATCTAGTACTCAGTTATCAGTGGCTAGTCGCTGATAACTGGTTCACTAGTAACTAATATGATTTTAAAGGCGAGGTTTTTTTCTCAATTTTGTTAGGACTATTTCACTTGTGAAATAGTCCTTTTATATTTGCTGAATTAGTGTTATGATATTATTTTATATTGAAATAAGTAATTAATTTAGTATGAAATTATGAATTAAGGTTTTAATTATCTATAATTGTTCTTTATTCAATACAAAACGTAAAATTATGTTAGGATTAATTATTCAATTACTTAGTGGTGCTGTTGGCGGTAATCTTGCTGGCTCACTGATGAAAAACATGTCTTTAGGTACACTTTGGAATTCCGTAGTAGGAATCGCTGGTGGTGGACTTGGTGGAACATTATTAGGTATGCTAAGCCCTGAATTGGGTGCAGCAGCAGCTAGTGGTGGTATGGATATCGCAAGTATATTAGGCTCTGTAGCTGGCGGTGGCGCTGGTGGTGGTG
>JBGCES010000833.1:0-3432 GCA_045106545.1 Saprospiraceae bacterium | reverse complement strand
ATATCATCACTACCCACCTCGCAAATTAAATTTCCACAACCACCCGAAAAAACACGTAGTTCCGTATCAAAATCAGTCACTGCAAAATCGGTACTAATGGTCACATAGCCTCCATCACCGACAAAGCGATAGAATAATCCCTCGTTTATATCCCCCATCGAAGTGGATGAACCTTGAACGGTGCAACTATTATTTAAACTAGGTATCGCAGTATCGCTGACATTTTGCCCAATAACCATCTGACCACAAACCAATGTTTTTGCATCAGTACAAACGATATTTTCCTGCAAGAATGCACAAGGAAGTATTTCAGCGGTAAAAGTCGCCCCTGCCTCAACCGTAAATCCAGCATTAAGTTCCACTGACTGTCCTGCATAAAATTTCACATCCGTACCTGTAGCTACGGTTCCAACCGAAGATATTTTCGTTTTCCCTTCGTAAGTGGCTTCGTCAATTGGATTATTATCAATGATAGCATCAGTCAAATAACCACAATCCGATATTTCAATAATCGTTTGCTGTTTGCTAATCGAAGCACAACAAGTTTCGAGCGTGATCGTACGGATATAAAATTTCGGCTCTTCACCTTCAGCCGAACCAATCACAATAGCATAACTAAATTCGCCCGCCGTTGCGTTAGTAGGTACGCCTAGAACATCGTCTGGATCACCAATAACGTCGTAGCCATTAGCAACGATCTCAGTTGGCGGAGGAATAAAATCAGGCGTAATGTCACTAGTCAAATTTATATTTAAAACTAACTCATTTTCACAAGGCGTTGCACCATTTACCTGTGGCGTTTCTCCTCTAAAAACGATCTGTTGCGTACAATTATTTCCACCTCTTTTCTCAACGGGATCATCATTTCTAAAAGCAAATTGGCGTTCGATAATAATTATTTCTGCATCATCACAAAAATCATAATTCGGTAAATTACTTCCAGTAATAATCAACCCATTGATATAATTATCATCATAGAACTGCGAGCAAGTCATGCTAATCTGATCCCCACTTTGTAAATTAGGATCGGCAAAGCAAAAATAGGGCGTATTATCAGGATCGCCAGGACCTACAAAGTAGGAGAAAACGCAATTTTGGGCGAATGATAGATTGATACAAAAGATACTAAACACGCTAAACAATAAAATTCTGGATAACATAGGAAAAGCAATTTTGGTAACGCTAAAATAAGAACTTATATAAGGGTTAATGTCTGTTTTAAAAAAAGGTGACCCACTGGATGGAGCACAGACATTCCTGTCTGTGAATTAATAAACCGCATACGTCCCCCACTCTACGACTTTGTTTTGCTGGTTGCAACGAAAGACTAAGTGATGACTAGGTACGACATAATAGTAACCACGATTATGGGGTAAAATATTTCCATTGGGGTAAGTGGTTTGTAAGGTAGCAAATGGCGTATTTACGCCGAGTTGTTCAGTGGTTAGCTGGGCGTTTTTCTTGGCAAAAAGGAGGGCAATCGTTTTATCACTAGTAACAAAATGTAATAGTCTCGCGGTAGTTGTTTCGTGAAATTGCAAGGCATTTTCTTCGGTCGTAAAGGTATCAAATAAGTCCATTTCCTCAAAGGCAAATTCGTTTTGATAAAGCAAATCAATTCCGCCAATTTGTTGTTCAGAGCTTACGTTATTCGCCATTCCAGTTTTGATAATTTCCTGTTTTAAAATGGAAATATTTTGCTGCGCCAATTGCTGTATGCCGCCCGATGAAGCAGTGACGGTCACGGCTTTGAAAATCGTTTCGGCTTCTGCTTTTTGTCCCGATTTAGCTTTAATAATACCGAGTAAAATATTGACTTCAGCGAGCTGCTGCGCGTCTTGCGGTAAGCCTTGCATCTGCTTTAATAAGGTCTTGGCATCTGCTAATTTATCACTCAAAGTATAGGCACAAGCCAGGTTGATAAACGCATTGTAATGCGTCGCATCCATTTGGGTCGCTTGTGCTAAATAACCAATCGCTTTTTCTAATAGTTCTGCTCGATCTGCGGCTCCATCCCGCAAAGGAATATCCCAATCTAACACTAAGGGGTAACGGAAATTTGTACCAGTTGCAGTAGACATCCGTGCTGCTTCGGCAACTAGGCTTGCGCCTAAATTATTGTACAATTCCTTGAAACGCACTAGTTGCAATAAATGCTCGTACGCCGTCGCTGCTGCGAGGTGTTCGCCGATAGCATTTAAATAGTTTGCCGTGTCAAAAAGAAGGATTAATTCTTTCGCCTGCTGACAAACTTGCTGCGCGACAGCTTGACGTTCTGACAAGGGTGGATAATCTAATAAATCTGCTTCTAATCCGTAGGCTTGATATACTTTTTCAAATAAAGCAGGAATTAACTTAACTGACTGATAACCAGCTAAATGCGTTACAAAAGCACCGTACAAATCAGCCGCACGTTCATCTTCTTCGTGTTCGTTAAACGTGCTTTGCTTGGTTAAAAATTCGCTCGCAAAACCCGCTTCTTCCCACTGGTGTTTTTGATAGAAGTGAGTCATTTCGTGTGCCAACAAAAAAGCAATCGCATCGGGCGCATTTTCGCCAAATTCGTCGCAAATTCGCATTACTTTTTCATCGACAAAGATAATATTTTTGCGTTGATTATAGGCTAAGACGCTGCTTGCGCCAGGGCGGATTTCTAACGCTGGAAAGGTGCGGGACTGATCACCGATAGCGGTTTGGAGATTGAGGTAGATTTGGTTAAGTTCGAGGGAGGTGAGGGCGGTGGTATTTAAGGATTGAATAATTAGGAATAGAAGGAGTAACATGCCCCTAGCCCCCTTTAAAGTGGGAATAAATCGTAATGGTTTTGATATGAATTGGAAGTTCATAGTTGGATATTTTTTGGTGGGTAAGCAATTGTAGATTCTAGTTTTTTTTGTTTTTTCGTGTTGATTAATGTATCGGATACTTTCGAGGTATCCGATACTTGTATCAGGTTATTTTAATCAAATTTTAATTGTTATAACCTTATTCTAAAGCATTTAACACCTTACGAACTCGCTCGCCAAATTCTGTATCATCACGTAGTTTTCTTAAACTTTCCATTGCTACTTCCGTCTTTCCTTGTTTCAATGCTGCAAGTCCAGCGTACCAGATTGCATCGTTTTGTAATTCAAAATTTTCTGTATTTTCTAAAGTCAATAACTCCAACTGTGCAGTATTAAAATCGCCACTTTCCAATGCAGAAAGTGCTGCATAAAACGTAGCATAAGGCGCAAGTCCATCTTCAGCAGCAACCGCTTTAAATTGTAACAGTTGCTCACGGGCAATGGTGTAACTGCCTGAATTATAACTATTTATACCTGTCTGCAAATCATTAAGCGTCGCTTTGTTAATTCCAAATCCAGTTTCAGACATCCGATCTGCTAATGGATCGGATAGTACATCTACCGCAGGGGTATAAGCATTTGCATA
>JBGCES010000832.1:0-2970 GCA_045106545.1 Saprospiraceae bacterium | reverse complement strand
AACCAAGCGCCTGGGGCTTCGATACCACTTACATTAGAACCTAAAGAAGTGGTATTAAATACGCAATCATCATCTAAAGTTCCAACTAAAGCACTGTTAGCCGCATCCCAAAAAGGAAGTTCAGTACCTCCAGTTGAGTTATCCGCATCAAATAAGGCTCTTAGCCAACTACTAATAACCGAGTTTGACACGGGGTTATTAAATTCGTCTAAGGCAGATATTTGAATTTGATCATCATCTAAATCTATTAAGGAAAATGCCCAGTCTATGTTAGCCGTAGGATCATCAAATACGATATTAAGGACTGCTCTATTCGCAATTGGTACACCTCTACCTGTATTACCATTTACACGAATATTGAGGTTTTCTTTATTATTAGCTTCTCCATATATATTTTCAAATGCTTGCCCTGAATTATCAAAGTCTTCTGAATTATCAAGAGTAACAGATCTATATCCAGTGACGGTGTAGGTAAAATTAGGTGCAACATCACAAGGGAAAGTACCTGTACCTGATGATGATCCATTCCATGTCCAATCTACATACTCTGGTCTAGCTCCTTCGACTGTATCGAGTATCCCATCGTTATCGTCATCTCTGTCTTCTTCATTACAAACCCCATCACCGTCAGTATCATTATTGCAAGTATTAGCGGTTGATGAGTTAAGCGTATTAAAAATTCTAGACACTGTATTTACATTGGTTTCTGTAAATGCTACATCATCATTTTCACAGTTAAAAGTTTCAATTTCATCATGCATAATAGTAACTGGTAGTGAACTGTCCATAGCTGTCATTTGAACATGATCAGCGTTAACTGTACTCATTGATGCTATCCATACGCAAAGTAATTGTAGAAATTGAAACCATCTAACTCTTTTTCTCAATAGATGGATACAGAAAATCAGTAAAGATATATCAAAACTTATATTGTTATTAAACATTTTATATTAACTAGAATAAAATAAAATACTCTAACTTTTTGCTTTTGTGAAAAATTCAAGCAGCAGCAATAGTTAAAAAGCTTCACTTCCACTTTGACCCATAATTACCTTTACGTTGATGAACAGTGGTATCTTCAGAAAAGGAATTGATTTTTCCAGCTTGAATAGATTAGAATTTCATCATAATCACCATTGCCATTTCACTGAGAAAGAAGCATATAATATGCCTAGAAAGAAGCATTTGGGGAGGAGATCCCACATGTAGATGTAGGATTGAAAATTAGATGCTCCTACCTTCTTTTTTTAATTACTCTCCCCCTCTAATAATAGTAATCCGAACAGGTAAACAATCGCTTGTAGGACACGATACTTGTATGAGGTAATCCTCTACTTCCCCAGAAGTTAGTACTCCATAAGGTGTCATATTATCAGTATGACTCAAGCGAAATCTTACGCCGATAGATTGATCTAGAACGGTGGTAGTGGGTACAGGTATTGAAATACTATTTACTCCAAAATCCCCATTTCCATCATCAGATATATCTATTATCATTTCGTCCATTTCATTGAAATCTCCATCCCCGTTCCAGTCGATCCAGCCTTCTAAATGGGCAACTGTACCTGTTGTATTGGTTATATCTAATGGACGAATGATTGTGCCCCCCGAATGGATAGCTAAAGTATTGGGAAAAGTAAAACCATCTTCGTCGGTATCGTCGCCATCTGCTAAAACACTTTGTTGCCCATCCACGTCATCATCAATGGTTGCACCTAGTATCAAACCTGATACAATACGATGACGAGGACCCTCATTACTTAAAGTAGTTTGATAATCACCAGTTGCTGTAGCACTAGTCAGATCGGGTAAATCACCAAAATCATAAATACAGGATTCGAGCATTACCAACACTGGACAACAAAGTCCGATGGAACAACCCGTGCCTTCAGATGCCGTGTAATAAAATGATTCTGTACCGTCTTCTAAACCAGCGGTACTAATATTTACGGTTAGATTTGTACCAGAACCTACTGGAATATCTGCACTATTATACCATACTATATTAGTCAACCCTGCTTGTGCTGTAAATGTTGCTGAGTTACTTCCATCATCGCATAACGTCACCGTATTGGTTTCTATAATCGTAATAGTATGGTTGACGGTCGCCGAACAATTGGCATCATCCGTTACGGTATATTGTAAATTGATTGTACCTGTAGTACCTGTTGCATCAATGCTTAAAGTTTGGGCATTGGTATTGCTCAAAGCATAGCCCGTTGCTGTACCGGTTCCCAAATCCGTCCAGAGATGGGTACTATAAGTGCCCGAGCCATTTAAGGGATTTGCCACTATGGTATTCATACTCCCAAGGCAAACATTAGCTGGTGCAATCAAAGCAGTTGGAGGGCTTGGGTCAACTAAGACAATATCTACATCTTCGATGGAGGTACAACCACTTACAGTAATGGTTAAATCATTATAGATGCCTGCCGATAGTCCTGAAATGGTCGCTGAACCATTGGAGACATTGACATTACTAAAAGTCTGAGCACTCGGTACATCATCCATGTAATTTACCGTATAGGTTATATTGTCATTACCATAATTTCGAGTAGGACTACCTTGGTAAATACAAGCTACTTTTGTCGATGTTATGGTAGTGCTTTGTGCATGGAGATTATCCAAAAACATTAAGCCTATCACTAGCAAAAAGATAATTTGCCAATGTAGTTTTTCAGAAATATATGGTGTAAAATTGATCACATTCATAGATATATTTTTTTGTAAATCTTATGGATTACCGCCTTTCACAACAGTAATTTGTATAGGTGAACAATGCTGTGGCGGGCATTCCACCTGTATCAAATAATCCTCTACTTCTCCAGATGTAATTATCCCATAAGGGGTCATATTATCATCATGACTCAATCGGAATCGTACTCCTATCGATTGGTTTTGAACCGCAGTAGGAGGTACGTTAATGGAGATACTACTCACTCCAAAATCCCCATTTCCATCATCAGATAT
>JBGCES010000831.1:0-4140 GCA_045106545.1 Saprospiraceae bacterium | reverse complement strand
AGGGTATCCGAATAGTAATCACGACCTTATTTCGTATTTACTCTCCGAAAAAGACACTTCCAATGCATGGCTACAAGTTCCCCAGATCATCTATCCAAATCAAAAAAATATAGTCGGCTATGATAAAAGCGGCTGGGAATTAGAGCCTAAAGAGCCATATTTAGGAGATAAAAAAATCGTTTTTATCACCGATGGTCGTGCACAGAGCTATGCAGAAAGTTATATGAGTTTTATTGAAGGTTATGATTTAGGTACTATTGTTGGGCAACCCACCGCAGGAGTCAATGGGAATATAAATCCCTTTTATATTTTAGGCGATATTGGTGTCAACTGGACTGGTATGAAAGTAGTCAAACACGATGGCTCGCAGTTTCATACCATTGGTATCCTACCAGATGTTTATGTAGAAAAAACTATTGGAAGTATTACCTCGGGTAAAGATGAATTTTTGGAGAAGGCAATTGAAATCATATCCGAATAACTTTCGTCTTACAATTTAGTAAAATACTGATAATCAGTACTTTATATTCCAACAACTGATGTCTGTTTACTGGATATTCCACTAATTTAAATTAAGCATGACTAAAACTATCTCCTTACTTTTCTTCATTCTAACCTCAACCATCGCCATCGCCATCGCCCAATCAACCCAAAAACCCTTCAATTTCGACTTTGAGGAAATCACTCTAAATGGCGTACTCAACCTACCCGCCACTACTCCATTCAAAGGCATCTTCTTAATCGTCCACAGCTCAGGTCAAACCAATGCTGTGGCGCAAGATTGGTATGAAGATGTCAGAGCAACTTTGGTGGAAGTTATACTTGCTTTCTGTCTAGTCAATTAACCTTCAAAATACAAGTCGTAGGAATAAATATCCATGAACGCATCACCAATTTTCAATTTCAAAACCGACTTATCCGAAGTTCCTATTCCAACGAAACTCAATAATCCATTTGGTTCAGAAATCCCTGTAATTGCAAAAATTGCGGCGCAGGAATTTCAAACCTTCATCACCTCCGAAGCAGAAAAGTGGCAATATAATTTTCATACCCAAAAAGGAAAAATGCTCGGTGTGCTCGTCGTGCAAAAATCGGATCAAACGTATGCTTACTTGGGAGCTGTTTCAGGAAAATTACCCAATAATGCTCAATCTAAGCAGTTAGTACCTTCGGTATTTGACGATGCCGCTGATGATTTTTTTATTAATAAAGGCATGACGGAATTGACCGCACTCAGTCGTCAAATAAACAATACGACTGATCCTACTCAAATTATTACCTTAAAAGAGAAGCGGAAACAAAAGTCGATTAGCTTACAGCGGCAGCTTTTTGAAAATTATCGCTTCTCAAATCTATCTGGGCAAGAAGCACATTTATTAGATATATTTCAACGCGCCACCAATGGAACGCCACCTTCCGCCGCGGGCGAATGTGCCGCACCTAAATTACTGCAATACGCCATTAAAAATCAGTTGAAGCCCATCGCGTTGACCGAATTTTGGTGGGGTAATCCGAGTAAAAATAACGATAGAACACACAAAGTTTTTTATCCTGCTTGCAAAGAAAAATGTCGTCCGATTTTGGAATATATGTTAGAAGATGCGAACTTGTTTGATGAACGATTTTTAACTAAAAAATAGTAACAATGAATCTAACATTTGGGTTAGTAAAACGAACTTCAGATTAATAAATCGTCAGAAAGTAACTATGAAAATTAAGAACACGAAAATAACTGCCTACCTGATAGGCATTCTAATGCTAGGTTTAGGAAGTTGTCAAACCACGCCACCAGCCGCCAAACTGAACATGGATCACCTAAACGTTTGGGTCGATAATCCGACCGAAGCGAAAGATAAATTAGTAGAAATCGGCTTTACGGCAGTGCCCGATTCCTTGAGTAATGTCCATGTTGGTCAGGGAACGTCTGGCAGGTATTTTTACTTTCTCAATAGCTATTTGGAGTTCATCTTTATTTATGATGAAAATGAATTTGCTAATAATGTGAAGGCTAATCCTGCTTTAGATTTCAAGGAGCGAGCTGAAAGTCCAACAAATGAATATTTACCGTTCGGCGTAGCTATCAATATGGAAGAGTACGATCCCACCAAATTACCATTCGAAACCGTAGCATATTATCAAGAATGGATGGGAGCATACGATCGAATTTATACGGCTAAAAACTCAAAGTTAAACCCCAGCGAACCCACGGTATTTACGATGTTTCCTGAGATTAAATATGATGTATTTGATAGTGTAGATGATTTAATGAACATACCCGAGGAGTACGCTATCTGGAGGGAATTTCATAAGCATAAAAATGGCGCACAGAAAATAACCAACGTAAAAATCCGTACTACTAAAATTGATCCAGCCAGTGAAACTGCTAACATGATTAATGGGTTGGAAAATGTAGAACTAGTAGTTGGCAAAGAATGTCTAATGGAAATATATTTTGATCAGCATAAGCAAGGAAAGGTGTTTGATTTGCGACCTGAAGTACCTTTGAAAATATATTTATAAAATGTAATTCAAAAGTTGTGTAAAGTTGTTCAAAAGTTGTTACCGACTGATATTTAAACATAAAATTTAAATTACTACCAATATAAATCTAATGACCGAATTAGTTTCCACAAAATGGCTCGCAGCACACCAAAATGATAAAGATTTAATCATCCTCGATGCCAGTATAAAAAAGGTAACGGCAAGCACGTCCACAGAGAATAACTTGACCATTGCTGGTGCGCGTTTTTTTGACATCAAAGGCAGTTTTTCTGATAGCAATAGTGCTTTTCCAAATACGCTACCGCCCGCTGCGCAGTTTGAATTAGAATGTCAAAAATTGGGTATTAATTCCCATTCAAAGATAGTCGTTTTTGATAAATTAGGCGTTTATTCCAGCCCACGGGCTTGGTGGATGTTCAGAGTCATGGGGCATGAAAATGTTGCTGTTTTAGATGGTGGATTGCCTGCGTGGATCAAAGATGGCTACCCTACCACTCCCCAAACGGACGAAACGTATCCAACTGGAAATTTTAAAGCTACTTTTCAACCTAAATTGGTTAAAAGCTATCAAGACATCGTTGAGAATATTGAAACTGAACAATTCAATGTGCTCGATGCGCGTTCGGCAGGACGTTTTAATGGAACAGCGCCAGAACCCAGAAAACACCTCCAAAGTGGACACATCCCTAAGTCAACGAGTTTACCTTTTACGGAAGTTTTGGAAAATGGTAAGTATAAATCTGCTGACGAATTACAAGCGATTTTTGAAAATAAAAATCTGAGTGATAACGATTTGGTATTTAGCTGTGGTTCGGGCATTACCGCTTGTATCATTATGCTGGCTAGTGAAATTGCTTACAAAAAAAGTCCGTATATCTATGACGGTTCTTGGTCGGAATGGGCAGAGTTGCAAAATTTGAAAGTGGAAGAAGGGTAAAGAGACGATTGTTAAACAAAAATTTATTCATTAAAAATGCAAACCGTTCTATTCGACTTCATCGAAAAATACATCTCACTCAATCCAGCGGAAAAACAAGCACTCATTGACCTAGATATTTTTAGAAGCGTAAAAAAAGGAACAATTCTATTAGCGGAAGGAAAACGCTCACGCGATGCCTATTTTGTACTAAAAGGCTGTATTAGAACGTATTACGTCATTGATGGCGAAGAAAAAACAACGGCTTTTTATACAGAAATGGAAGGTGTAACACCGCACTGCGTTATCAGTCAACAACCTTCCGAATACAATATTGCTTGCGTAGAAGACTGCATTTTGACTATTTCTGATCCCAGTATGGAGAAAGAAATCTTTGCCCAATTTCCCAAATTTGAATCCCTCTGTCGCGTCTTATCGGAGGAACTTATCGCCAAGCAACAAATTAATTTAGACGAATTTAAAACGCATTCGCCTGAACAGCGTTATTTAAGTTTATTAGAAAAAAGACCTGACTTGATTCAGCGCGTTCCACAATATCAATTGGCGAGTTATTTAGGTGTTACGCCGCAGTCACTGAGTAGGATGAAAGCACGGATTTTGGAAAAGAGTAAAAGTAGAGATTAGTGAACAGTTATCAGTCTGGTAGTGGGTAAAATCCGTTGAGCGTGCTAAAAATCAAGGGGTGACGGAAAGTCACCCCT
>JBGCES010000830.1:0-6440 GCA_045106545.1 Saprospiraceae bacterium | reverse complement strand
CTGACAGTCCCGAAGCATTTCGGGACGATCTGACTTCTAAAAATAATAGCATAAATATGAAACCCATTTACAAAACATTCATCTGTCTAATGCTAGGCTTTATTGGTTGGAATGCGTCCGCAACGGCGCAGGATTTTGTGTATAAACCCACCAACCCCGCTTTCGGTGGCGATACGTTCAATTACCAGTGGTTACTCAGCAGCGCAGAAGCGCAAAATTCGATTGACGATCCAGATTTCGTAGCTCGAAATTCGGGTAGTACGCTCGATGATTTTGCAGAAAGTCTTAATCGTAATCTGCTTAGTCAGCTATCTCGTACTTTGGTTAGCAACCAATTTGGTAGCGAAGGACTCGAAGATGGAACGTACCAAATCGGTAACTACCAAATTGATGTAAATTCTAACCTAGACGGCATCGTCATCAATGTATTTGATGCTGGAACAGGTGAAAGCACCGAAATTGTAGTACCGTTTTATTGATAGTTGAAATATCGAATCCAACAGATTCTCATGTGGAGCTTTTCGTTGAAAAACGCTAATATTCATACAATTGCTAAAATATTGTGACTTTTTTCATTGAAAAAAAAGTAACCAAAAATTCTAGTATTGTAAACTCGCTCCGCTCAAACAGTACAATACAGGCAGCCCGCCGAGTGAGTGCTTAGCCTTTTTAGCTTAATTGCTTAGCACATGAGAAATTGCCGTCTTTATTACCAACTAATTACTTAATGATTTAATCAATCTTTCTACCTCCCTTCATAATAGCACCTACTCCCCTTCTTGACGTTTTTTATTTTAAACCAAAGGCAATCTGTCTTTAAGAACGCCGAAATAAGTAATTATTCCGGCTTCAGTACGTGACGTATTTAATTGAAATAAAAAGTAGTTTAAGTCGCTCAATATGAACGCTTTGCAACTACTAACTACCAACTTAAATACTACCAACTACTTAGACCGTCAGCCGTTAATCTTACTACCGTGCGCACAACAAACGAATATGGGAAATTCGCTGCGGTACTCGTTCTAATTTGCATTTTTTGCAGCAGTTGCAGCATCTTATTTCGCCAACCGATTCAGCCCACACGGGCACGACTTGGTGAAGAAACACAGAGTACCATTGAACTAAAAACGCTACCAGAACCGAAAGAACCGATCGTGGTAGCCGTTTACAAATTTCGCGACCAAACTGGTCAATACAAACCTTCCGAAACGGGTGCGAATTGGAGTACCGCCGTCACTCAGGGCGCAACTTCCATTCTAATCAAAGCACTCGAAAACTCTAATTGGTTCGTGCCCATCGAACGAGAAAATGTGGGCAATTTATTAAACGAACGGAAAATTATTCGCAGCAGTCGCGCGCAATATGGCTCTGGTGGTGAATCAAAAAGTTTACTTCCTCCCCTACTCTTTGCCGGGCTGATTCTCGAAGGCGGAATTGTTTCTTACGATGCTAACGTCATCACTGGTGGCGCAGGGCTCCGCTATTTTGGGGCAGGCGCTTCAGGGCAATACCGACAAGATCGTGTGACGGTTTATTTGCGCGCTATTTCTACCAGTAATGGAAAAATTTTAAAATCTGTTTACACTTCCAAAACGATTCTTTCGCAGAAATTGGATGCGGGGCTGTTTCGCTACGTACAGTTCCAACGTTTACTCGAAGTAGAAACGGGTTTTTCTTATAATGAACCCTCAGAACTCGCCGTTACCGAAGCGATTGAAAAAGCAGTAATCAGTTTGATTATCGAAGGTATTGATGATGGGTTGTGGGAATTAGATGATTCTTCTGATACCGAGCACCGCTTGCTTGCCAACTACTGGGACGAAAAAGAACAAATACCACAAACGGATATTTTTGGTAAAAACCTGAACAACCGTCGCCGTGATTTCAGTATTGGCGTAAGTAGTTCAAGTTTGCGTTATGCAGGTGATTACCCCAATCCCAATATCCGAACGGGTATGCAGGTTGATTTTGCTAATTTAATTAATCCCTATGTGAGTTGGGGGGCAGAATTTGGCTTCAGCCAAATGTCCACTGATAAGTTTTACCAGGCAGACGTGACTTACCTCAACGCCAATCTGCAATATCGCTTTTCTCCTTATAATGTACTCACGCCTTATGCCTACGGTGGCTTTGGTTTTATCACCGAAAATGAGGGTAATCGCTTCAATTTTGGCAGTCAACTTTTCACTAAAGCACAAGCTGGTTTTGGCTTTGAATATATCGTTAATAATACGGTTGGAATCAAGGCTTCTGCTGGTTATAATTATGTTTTTAGTGACGAACTAGATGATATAACGCAGGGTCGCTACAATGATTTTTATTGGAGTGGTAACATTGGAATTAATGTCTATTTCGGTGATCTCTTACAAGGGAAACGACGGTTTGACTATAAACAAGGGAAGAAATAATTTTTAGTTTGAAGTTTTTAGTTGATAGCTGCAAGGCTAACTTGGACTAGATACGAACGAGTTGAAAACATCGCGCGAGCGAAGGTCGATTCCTCCCAGAACGACACCATAAGACTTGTTTGTAAATTTTAAAATAATTTAATAGAAAAACATAATTATCGTAATTATGAAAAATATACTTTTTATCCTTCTTGGCGCAATCATGCTGCTTTCATCGTGTCGGGAGGAAACCATCGAACCTAAGTTGTTTGGTAGTGTTGTCGGCGTTGTCCTTTTAGATAATGACGAAAATATCGCTATTGATAACGCCCGTGTTTCTACGAACCCTGCTACAACTTCTGTAGTGACGGATAGTTTAGGGCGTTTTTCTTTGGATAGCATTGAGGTGAATACTTACACCTTGCGCATTGAAAAAAAGGGTTTTAATACCGAGCTAGAAGGTGTTTCAGTCATCGAAGATCGCACCTTGAATATTATTATTCGGATGCGTCCAGATAGTTTGGATAATACGCCTCCGATGCAACCCGCTACACCGCTACCTGAAAATGGTATGGAAGAAGTAGAAACTAATATTACACTGAGTTGGGAGGCAACTGATAGTGATGATGATGACGAGTTGCGTTACGATGTATTTTTGTATAATTCAGAGCAAACAGAAAGCATCCAGATTTTAAATAATTCTTTATCGACTTCTGTTGATTTGAATGACTTACGTTATGGAATGACTTACTTCTGGCAAGTTGTAGCGGATGATGGGCAGGAAGAGGTCAATAGCCCAGTATGGACGTTTAGAACGAAAGATTTTCCAGATCATCGCTTTTTGTTTACCCGCGAGCATAGCGGTAGCTACGACATTTTTTCCAGCGATGCATTTGGGAACGAGATCCAATTGACCGACGGTACTTCAAGCAGTTGGCGTCCAAAAATGAATCCGCAGCGCAATAAGATCGCCTACATTTCTAATGCAGGGATCGAATCGCACCTTTATACTATGAATCGTGATGGCTCAAATGTGCAGCGCATCACCAGTATTCCGATTTCAGGTGGCAATCCATTGGAACTAGATTTCTGTTGGTCGCCCGATGGTTCGCAATTATTGTATATGAATTCTAATAAGTTGTATGCTATTAATCAAGATGGAACGGGGCTGCGATTAGTCGCAACTGCTCCTGCTGGTTTTGATTATACGACTTGTGACTGGACCGCTCAGGGCGATGCGATTGCAGTGCGGACAACGGGTAGTTTTAATCACAATTCTGAATTGTACATTATCAATACGGATGGAGAAATATTACAGCGGGTCATTGCGGATGCTCCAGGAAGTATTGGTGGTGCTGAGTTTTCAATTAATGGTAATCAATTACTTTTCACACGTGATGTAGCTGGTTTTGAAGATGCGAGTGGTCGGCAATTAGATTCTCGAATTTTTCTTTACGATTTAACGACTTTCATTACAACGGATATTAGTGAAGAAAAAATCGCAGGAACCAATGATTTAGATGCACATTTTTCACCCGATGGCTCAAAAGTGATTTTTGTCAATACCAATAATGATGGTATTTCTCCAAAAAATATTTACATATTAGATGTCGAAAATTCGTCGATTGATGATCGAATTCTACTTTTTGAAAATGCAGAAATGCCAGAGTGGAAATAAGTTTTTTTTTTTCAAAATAAAAAAGGCAGCAATCCAAACGGATTGCTACCAAAGAATCAAATCAACACAATATTTTTAACAGTTAATTGAAAAGGTAGAGACGTTAAAAACTTAACGCCTCTACTAACTTTATCTCAATATCTGCAAGTAACCTGTAATACGCTCTCCATTACCTAAATCGATAATGTAGAAGTAAGTATCTTCTGGTAGTTCTTCCAGTCCTGAAGTACCAGACCAATCATTTTGATAATCAGTAGCCTCAAATATCAACTGTCCGTTGCGGTTGAAGACTTTAACTTCATGGTCAGGATAGTTTTCTAAGCCATCAATGTTGAAGTAGTCATTCAAACCATCGTTATTAGGTGAGAAACCGTTGTAAACTAGCACTTCAGCTGGTTTGTCTGTTTCATCATCTATACTTGTTGCTGTAGATTCAGCAGAACGAACAGTTACCTCTAAGCTCGTCGTATCGCAAACACCCAATTCATCACAGATGACGAAACAAGCATTATCAATTCCTTCTTCTAGCGCATCGTAAATCACACAAGTCGTTCCTTCAATCTGTTCAAAACTAACCTTACCATTTAAGTCGTCCTTACAGATATTAGTAATCGTGTATGCTGAGCCTAAGAGGTCATCCGTGTCAATACAGAATGTATCTTGTTCCGTTTCCACCAATGTTTCAGAGAAGAACTCTGGCGTCGTACAGTGAACATTTACCGTCAAGGTATCAGACTCACCTGAATCTTTATGCGTGAATGTTAATTCGTGTTCGCCGATTGCTAACCATAAGCGAGTACCAGTTGCGTTATCAGAGAAATCACAGCCAACATAACCACTGCGGTACGATTGACCATTGTCTCTAATTGTAAACTGACCGATTTTCTGTAGTGGAATCTCTACGCAGTAGCTAGTAGCACCGGACTCACAAGAAGTCGATACGATTGCTTTGCGGTCAGAGATAAAGCCACCTGGTCGAGATGAACTTAAATCAACTATTTCAGAGTAACCTTCCTCCTCAGGTAAGATAAATTTATCTTCCTCTTCTTCGCCATCATCAACGATACCGCCATTACCACCGCAGTCGGTTGGGGTAGCAATACTCACTGTTGTTACTGTTTCACAACCTGCACTTGACGTAGCGGTAATTGTATAGTCACCTCCTGCTAAGTCAGTACGAGAAGATCCAGTACCGCCGTCGCTCCAGTTGTAAGTCAAGTTGGCTGGCAGCAAGTTAGCACTACCGAGCGCATCACAAGTTTCGGATTGTACATCCGTAACAGTAATCTCTGGTGCTTCATCGCTACTTACTCTTAATACGACTTTACGTTCGCAATCAATTAGGCTACCAGCGCGGACAACTACGGTGTATTCACCTGCAGTCAAGTTAGTCCTGCTATTACCTGTAGCATTCGCAACACCTAAGTTTGGTGTCCAAATGTATTCGTAATCTGCTGCATTTCCTGCCACAATAATTTCAGCTGAACCATCACTACCATTACAACTAGCATTGGTCGTAGCTACATCATTAATCGTTGGTGGAACACATTCACACTCGTTAGTAATCGTAATGGTCGTTGTTGCCGAGCAAGTTCCATCGGTCGCTGTGATTGTGTAAACACCTTCCGTTAAGTTACTACGTATTGCACCAGAACCACCATCACTCCAACTGTAAGAATAAGTAGATGGCGATAAAGAAGCCGTTCCTACACCTTCGTTACAATTATCACTGCCCGTACTACGAACAACGAATGATAAGTCACCATTCACGGTGATTGTTTGTGTGGCAGATGTACTATTTCCACAATCATCTTCAGCAGTCCAAGTCCGTGTAATACGCGTCTGGCAACCTGCCAAATCAGTTTCGGTTTCCGTGAAGTTAACGGTGATATTATCATCGCACTCGTCGGTTGCCGTTACGTTATTTGGATTAGGCAAATCTAGTTTAGAATCGACCGTCATATCACCTGGTACATTAACCAAGACAGGTGGTTGATTATCTTCCACTTGCATAGTTAAGCTAATTCTATCTTCGTTACCGCAGTCATCTTTAGCAATCCAGGTACAAGTTAAGCGGGTCACGAATCCATCAATGGTACAAATACCATTTTGGACACTACCTTCCATGAACATGATTTCGACATTGTCATCACAATCATCGGTTCCCCTAGCATCGCCAGCGTCAAAGATATTAGCCTGCCCACAATCTAAAGTTATCACATCACCATCTTGTGCGCCTTGTAGTAAAGGATTAGTGAAGACTAAAGTTGGTGCTTCAGTATCCGTTACTGTTAAGGTTTGCGTATGAATGGCATTATTACCACAATCATCTACTGCCTCCCAAACGCGCTTGATTTGGAAGTTACAACCTGAAC
>JBGCES010000083.1:0-2051 GCA_045106545.1 Saprospiraceae bacterium | reverse complement strand
ATGCAAACAACGATGGTACGACGGATTTAACTGGCGAATTGGCAGGTAATGCAACGGATGGATTTACACCATTGACTTTAAATAGTATTCCTTACGGAACGCATGGTTTCCGCTACGTGATTGAAGATGGATGTGGAAATGTTGCAACGGAAGACTTTGATTTCACTGCTAAAGACTGTAAAGCGCCGACGGCTTACTGTCGTTTGGGTATTAACATCGAATTGATGCCAACGGGTATGGTCGAAGTGTGGGCAAGTGATATTGATGCTGGTTCTTTTGACGATTGTTCTGAACCAGTGACTTTATCATTCTCTGCTGACCCGACGGAGACCAGTCTGATTTTTACTTGCAATGAACGAGGTCCTAACTTTGTACAATTGTGGGTGACAGATGCGGCTGGTAATCAGTCTTTCTGTGAGTCAATTATTAATGTTCAATCCAATGATGCTAATGAATGTACTGATGGTACGGCTCTTGGCGGAACAATCGCAACGGAGATGGATGAAATGGTCGAAGACGTAACGGTAAACATCAGCGGAATGCAAAATAGCGATCTGCTGACTGATGCCGCAGGTTCATACGAAACAACCTTGGCAACGGGTGGTGATTACACGATTTCGCCAACGAAAACGGATAACCCACTTAACGGGGTGACAACCTTCGATTTGGTATTAATACGCAAGCACATCTTAGGATTACAGTCACTTAATAGTCCTTACAAAATCATCGCGGCGGATGCTAACCGTTCTAACTCCGTTTCTACCTTAGATATGGTCGTCATCCGTAAATTGATTTTAGGATTAATTGATGAAATGCCGAATAACGATAGCTGGCGATTTGTAGCAAGTGATTTTGCTTTCCCTGAACCAACGAATCCGTGGGCGACGGAGTTTGCAGAAATTATTTCGCACAATGATTTGACTACCAGTGATTTAGATAATGATTTCATTGCGGTTAAAATCGGAGATGTAAATAACTCAGCTGTACCAAATGCACTCGCTACCAGCGCTGTACGTGAAGAATTACCAACTTGGCATTTGACAATGGAAGTAACTGACTTACAAGTAGGAGAGGAGTACGATCTTCCTTTCTACCCAGTAACGACTGGTATGGAAGGCTATCAATTTACTTTACAGGCAGCTACTTCGGCAGTTGAAATATTGGAAATTACTGATATTGCCAACGCGACTTTAGCAAGCGATCACTTTAACTTAGAAGCGTTAGAAAATGGTCAATTAGCAGTGAGTTGGGATGGTGAAAGCATTACAACGACCGACGAGCCATTGTTTACGCTAAGAGTTCGCGCTAATGCTGCTATCAATACGAGTGACATATTTGAGATTACGGATGACATAACGAAGTCAGAAGCCTACGATGCGGAAGGATTGCATTTCCAAGTTGGGTTGCAGTTTGCAAATGATGCAGAATTGGTTGAACAAGCTGTTTTGTATCAAAACCAACCTAACCCATTCCATACGCATACCTTTATTCCGTTCCGTTTGGCACAAGCGCAAGTCGCTACTTTGACCATCACGGATGCAACGGGTAAAGTACTTTGGCAACAGCGCGGTGAATACACCGCAGGTGATCAAAAAGTCATGATCGAGGAGCAACAACTTCCTGCTGCGGGCGTGTTATTCTATACTTTAGAAACCGAAAATTATCGCGCTACGAAGCGGATGATTGTGTTAAAGAAATAGAGATAAGTAGTTAACGTGAAATGACAGTATTAATGAATGATGGAATGAATAAATTCATCCTGATAATCAATCAATTATGATTATTTCATTGTTACATAGTTGATTGATTTAATCTGTCTTTCTACTTAGACTCATAAAATTTACCATCCATTCTTTAGTAACGATCAAAGAATAAGTTACTCAAGCTGGACAGTGTATAGTTTTTCTCAATTTACTTCCTTCGGTCGTGAGATCGCTTCGCTAAGTGTCGTTTGAAAGAAGGAGAATTGTTGATACGCCGCCTGCCCCGACGCTTGTCTCGGGGACTGATTTCAAGCGGAAAATGAGAGAAATTTGACCTGTCCAGATGAG
>JBGCES010000829.1:0-1961 GCA_045106545.1 Saprospiraceae bacterium | reverse complement strand
ATTTCTACACTATTAGCTCCACTTGCCAAAAAATCAGGCGTTAAAATAACCTGCTGTTCTGCTTGTAATGGTTGGGAAAAACCTTCAATTTTACTAAAAAAGGAACTGTAGTCGCGATCATCAAAGCCTGCGTTTTCTTTGTAATGACTAGCCGTATATAATTTATCTTGCTCGTAAATGTAAGTCGTTTCTGCGGTAGGTAAATTGGTGAAATCTGCCGTCGCTTGCCCAAATCGCTGCCCTTCTTCATCCGACCAAGTCAGGAAATAAGCAGAGGTATCCGTAAATAAGCTATACTTTGGATTGAGTAGTTGTTGATCAGGATTTTGATATAAAAATCGATCAATTTCTGCTCGATTTTTTTTACCATAAAACTCAATATAATTCGTGCTGTTATTAGCTTCGTTGACAAATAGTGGCACTTCTTGACCTAAATGAAATAATTGATAATTACCTGCATTTATAGCATTAGTTGGGATACCTGCGGCATCCAATTCATCGCGAGTCAATCGATAAATTCCATCCTCAGCAACACTAATTTTGAAGTAAGATTCCTCAAAATCGATCCATTCATTTCCATAGAGGCTATCTTGTCCATTCCACATTTGAGCGGATAGTTGGGAGAAAAAAGCAGTAAAGGCGAAAAGGTATAAAATACGCATATTCATTGTAGCAGAATTTATTTTAAACGACAATCCGAAATGTCGATTATTTTTTCAATACAAATAACGGGATTTCCACGCAAAACAGCGGGAATTAGTTAGGTCATTCGTTATTAAAATGACAATTTGCTTATCAAAAAAGTAGGATAAGAAAGCTCTTAGACAGCGAAATCACCACCTGTAAATACATTACAGCGTGATGTTCGAATAAAAGATGGGCTTAGAGAAAGGAAATGTTGCTAAAGCATCGAGAAAACTGGATGTGCGCTAGCAACCTGCATTTGAAAATACAGTTAGCTACTAAAGGTTTTTTTACAAAAAATATTGCCTAATTATGCAAAATTAAATCTCTTTTGAGTGGATTATTTTTCACCTAATTGTTCAGCTAGCGAGCGCGTGATTGCAGTTTCCACGGTGCCAGTATGCGCCGTTGTTTTGTTTTCAATTAGCATAATTAAACAATCGTCAGAAGCAGAGACGCGGTGATTTACACCTCGTTTTACAATATACATATCGCCTTTATTCATCGTAAATGGCGCTTTTCCCTCTTCTTCAAATAGTAGATTTCCCTCAACAATAAAAAACAATTCGTCTTCATTTGCGTGATTGTGCCAAGGAATGTCTTCTCCTTTACCACGTGCTAATTTAACATAAACATCGTTAATTTCCCCTACAACTTGTGGTGACCAATAATCTTGGATGTCGTTGAATTTTTCTTTTAGATTTAGTTTTTCCATGAAGTAAAGATAATTGGAATGATTGAAGAATTAGCAAATCGCTGTTCAATTTTTTCTACATTTACCATCAAAAATAATTCATGAAATATTACCTTATAGCGGGTGAGGCATCAGGAGATTTGCATGGCTCCAATTTGATGAAGGCATTAGTCGAAAAAGATCAAGATGCGGAATTTCGCGTTTGGGGAGGTGAGTTGATGCAAGCAGCGGGTGGTAAATTGGTGAAACATTACCGAGACTTGGCATTTATGGGTTTTGTAGAAGTGGTCGCTAATCTGCGAACGATATTACGGAATATTTCTTTTTGTAAAAAGGACATTACCCAATATCAACCCGATGTTATTATTCTAGTCGATTACCCTGGTTTTAATTTGCGCATTGCGAAGTGGGCGAAAGCGCAGCAAATAAAAGTTTTCTACTATATTTCTCCCCAAATCTGGGCATGGCGGAGTAGTCGGGTACATAAAATTAAACGCTCGGTAGATAGAATGTTTGTCATTTTACCTTTTGAGAAAGATTTCTATGCAAAATATGATATGGAAGTAGATTTTGTGGGGCATCC
>JBGCES010000828.1:0-11039 GCA_045106545.1 Saprospiraceae bacterium | reverse complement strand
GGCAGGTTTTTCACTTTTATATCTTGAATTATCATCACCCATCATAAACGTACCTCCCGCTACGTGGATCAGCGTGAGTTCGATGTCTTTATCAGGCAGTTTGAAGGTGCGATTTGTGGTAGTAGTTGGTGTCATGGGAGTAAAGATAGGAAATGGCGGTGGGATTGGGGATATTGGATTGGAGATACCCTTTTTACATCAATTTTTTAGTTTTGCTCAACTTCCGCAATTCGTCGCAAAATCACTGCCCGTTCCTTTTCATTTTTAACGAATTTCAACGCTTTTTCGTAAGCATAAATCGCTGATTCTTTATCGCTAATTCCACTAAAAAGGAAGCCTAAAAGCGTCCAATAAAACGGGTTTTGTTCCAATTTCAATTTTTCTAATTCCACCAACGCCGTAGCTGCATCCGTCGTTTTATAGAGTGCGTAAGTGCGATTGAGCGCTACGACAGGCGAATAATCGGACATCAACAAGCGATTGTATAATTGCAAAATATTTTCCCATTTCTCTTGATTATCAATGGGTTGTGTGTGCCAATACGAAATCGCGGCTTCTAAATGATAGCGACTCATTGCTTTGCCTCGCGCCGCTTTGTTCATGTACTCCTCTCCTTTTGCAACCAGTTGTTTGTCCCACAAATTGGCGTTTTGGTCATTGTACAATACAATATCGCCTGCATCATCCAAACGTGCGGCGAAACGCGAAGCATGGAAACACATCAAGGCAATCAAGGCTTGTGTAGCGGGCGTCGCCGTCGGTGGATATTGTTCTAATAATAACGCCAAACGCAGGGCTTCCAAACAAAAATCTTTGCGCAAAACGGCATTATCGGTAGCGGAATGATAACCTTCATTGAAGAGTAAATAAATCGTTTTTTGTACGGTAGCGAGACGGGCAGGAATGTCTTCGGCGGGTGGTAGTTGTAGTTCGGTGACCGTTTGGCGTAGTTTGTCTTTGGCGCGAAAGAGGCGTTTATTGATACTAGACTTATTGGTCAAAAAGGCTTGCGCAATTTCGTCAATACCAAAGCCACAAAGGATACGCAGCGAGAGTCCAATTTGCGCTGCGACGGGCAGTTCAGGATGACAAATCGCAAACATCATTTGCAGTTGGCTGTCCTGGATATTTTGGTCAGATAGGTCGATTTCATAACTATTCATCTGTTCATTTTCTATGATGGGTTTTACCTTTTCGGTATAAATTTTCTGCCTTTTAAAGCGATCTTTAATTTTATTTTTAGCAACTGTATAAAGCCATGCGGTAGGGTTTTCAGGTAGCCCTTTTTTACCCCAAGTTTCCGCTGCGAGTAAAAAAGTATCACTCACTATATCTTCGGCTTGCTCTATGTTTTGCACACCAAATTTCTTACACAGTACCGCAACCATTTTGCTGTATTCCGAACGAAAAAGCTGAGGAATGAGGGCGTTGTTCATAAAAAAGTAGTTTGGATGTGGTTTGAAATGGTTCGGAAGTAGTTTGAAAGTTGTAATTTAACTACTTCCAAACGACCTACGAACCACTTCCAAACCATTTTTATATTTCCATAATATTCCGCACTTCCACATTGCCGCCCATTTGTAAAATCGGACAACCTTTCGCCATTTCTAGTGCGTCGTCCAAGTCGGTCGCTTTGACGATGATGTAGCCGCCGATAATTTCTTTTACTTCGGCGTACGGGCCATCAGTGACCAAGCCGTCGGCGTTCAACGTTTTACCCGTAAAACCGAGTTGATTGGTACTACTAAATTTGCCTTGTGCGGCGATACTGCCGATCCAATCTTGCCACATCTTAATCGAAGCTTGTAATTCTTCGGGTGACGGTTGGTATTCTCCTTGTGGCGTGTGACGGAAAAGCATCATAAATTCTTGCATAATTGTTTAATATTGGTGGACGGTTGATGGTAGAAGGTGGACGGATAATAGTGTCGTTTCACCTTGCCGTGATCGTCCAAAATTATAAAAAAGGTATTAAATTTAAAATATATGATTAGCGTATTTTGACGCTATTTGAGTTATGAAGGACACTGAGCAATGCTGTTCAAAACATAAAAAACAGCGTCCTCAGCGTCTTTCTGCGTCAAAAATTATTCTGCGACAGCAGCCACTACTTGCGCTTCAGTGGCGGTTTTTAATAAATCTAGTCCTTGTTGGTTGGTCGCTTCAATATCTTTCCGCAGACCGATGATTTTACCAATAATATTGACAGGAAATTTCAATTCGGTGGTAAAAATTTGAGTCACTAAGGTGCCGTTTTCTTGTTCGGTTAGTTCGTACAAGAAGTTAGATTGTCCTTTGAAGGGCACTTCGATGTTTCACTCAAAGTTGATGCGATCGCGGTTGTTTAGTTCAATTAGCGTCATCGAACCCTCACTTTTTTCGGCATCGCCTTCCCAGTGAAAAGTTGCGCCCAATTCGCCATCGGTTCCCGTGACAGATGTTTTTTGTCCAGGATCCTGTACTTTAAAAGGTGACCAATCCGTGTAGCGTTCGAGGTGACGCAATTGGTCATAAACGGTTGCTTGGTCGGCAGCAATAAATTTGGTCAGTGTGATATTAATGTGCTTTTGTGCAGTAGCTGAAAAAGCGATTACAGCGATTAAGAATACGATTGAAACTAGAATGCTTACATTTGAAGTTGTCATGATAATTTTTTTTAATTAGCCATCAAAAAATGAATTTCCCATTTTTTGATCAACTATATGATTTACAATATTGAATTCACTACCATGACGATTGAGGTCAGCCGAATAGGACAAGGCGTAGGACATTTTTTTATTTTTTTTTAAAAGAATTTCAAAAATTACATAATCAATTGTAAATCAATGAATTACACCAATTCAAAAAGTATAAAAAGAATTATATTCTTTAGTTATTTCTTTCTAATTGAGTTCCTACATTCGTATTTTAGTTAAATATTATTACTTTTTCCATTGCTGAAAAAGTAACCAAAAAAGCTAGTATTGTAAACTCGCTCCGCTCAAACAATACAATACCTGCCGCCCGCCAAGTAGTGCTTAATTCTATTGGGTTAATCTCTTAATACATATGCCATTGTTAATAATCAAAAAAACTTATCTTAGACAAAATTTTCATCACAAAACAAACGAAAAATGGATATCCTAATCAAAGTCCTTATTGGCATTATTGCGCTGCTTCACCTCTATATTTTATGGTTTGAAATGTTTGCGTGGGAAACGCGCGGGCGGCAAGTATTTCGGAGTTTTCCGAAAGAATTATTTGGGCAGACGAAAGTGATGGCTGCCAACCAAGGTTTGTATAATGGCTTTCTTGCGGCGGGACTGATTTGGAGTCTGCTGATTAGCAATCCAGAGTGGAAAATGAATGTCGCCTTATTCTTTTTAGGCTGCGTCGCGGTGGCAGGAATCTATGGTGCAGCGACGGCGGATAAGAAAATATTATTTGTACAAACGGTACCAGCAATGATTGCGATTGGATTGATTTTGCTGACTAAGTAGTAGGACAGATTTAATTTACCAACTATATAATCATAACTAGTTGATTATCAGGGTGAATTTATTCATTATACCATTCGCTCAGCAATTTACAGTGTAAAGTATACACGAATTACGTTTACTAAACTTGGCGTTTAAAATGACATGGTTGCTATAATTTTAACCACTTAATCTTTAGCAAAATAAAGTTTAGTAAACGTAAACATCTTACACTAAGAATTGCTGTCATTGTACTTAAATGATAATATTATAGGTATCGGATACCTAAATCAACATAAAAAAAAGCGTCAGAGTTACCCCCTGACGCTTTTTTTAGAATGTGCCATTTCGAGTTACGCAGGCACTTGTGAATTGACAATCAACTCCGCTAAATCATACACCATCACTTCTTCTTGTTTACCCATCGCCGTTACGCCATCTTGTAGCATGGTAGTACAGAAAGGACAGTTCGCTGCAATAATTTGCGCACCTGTTCCAATAGCTTCTTCTACGCGCTCGGTGTTAATCCGTTTATCGCCAGGTTCGTCTTCTTTAAACATCTGTGCGCCACCAGCACCACAACATAATCCATTGGTTTTGCAACGCTTCATTTCCACGAGTTGCGCATCCAAACTGGCTAAAATATTACGTGGTGCTTCGTAGATACCATTGGCACGTCCGAGATAGCAAGAATCGTGATAAGTAATCTTTTTTCCTTTGAACGTTCCACCTTCGGACATTTTAATACGACCATCATTGATCAGCTGTTGTAGTAGCTGTGTATGATGAATAACATCATAATGTCCACCCAGCGCAGGGTATTCGTTTTTTAACGTATTAAAACAGTGAGGACAAGCCGTCACGATTTTTTTAACATCATACATTTTGAGGGTTTCGATGTTTTGCAAGGCAGTCATCTGAAAAATAAACTCATTGCCTGCTCGACGAGCAGGATCACCCGTGCAGCTCTCTTCATTGCCTAAAATAGCGAAGCTAATCCCGACGTCGTTCAAAATCTGTACGAACGCTTTCGTAATTTTCTGTGCCCGACTATCAAAACTACCTGCGCAGCCTACCCAAAATAGAATTTCGGGCGTTTCACCAGCCGCCGCCATTTCGGACATTAAAGGAATTTTTAAACCCATAATAAATGTAGTGTAAAAGTGGTTCGAAAGTAGTTTGAAATTGTTCAAAAATAGTTAATCCATAATGAACAGCTTCTCGCTAAATACAATGCCGCGCTCGGTTTGAATCACGATTTGATATAATCCGATTGGCATTTTTTTATTAATTAAAAAATTATCAGTATATGTAATATTCTGATAATAAACTTGTTGTCCTTGTGTATTATAAATACTCAGTTGTGCCGTTTGCATTTCAGCTAATCCAGCACAATTAAAAGCATTTCCAGTTTTGAACGGATTAGCGTAGGTACAACTAATTTGCTCTTGCAAAATATTTCGCACATTAGTTACAAAAAGTGAGTAGTAAAAATCGCAAGTATTTTGTGTACGCCAGTCTTCTTCTACCCACAATTGACCAATCAAACGCGTCAAATTTCCATTTTCATCATAAATAGAAATATTGTTAAAAACGTTGAGCCATGCTTCGTTCAAATAGGTTTGCTTAGTTGACTGAAACAAATTACCTGCTTCGTCATAAAATCTCAACTCTCGCTGCTGCGGAATCCAACTATCCGAAAAGTCTTGATATAATTCATCACGAATTTCAGTGTTGATCCCAAATTGGTAAACCTGAATTTGCCGACTACTCAACTGCCAATCTCCCGCTGAAACATTCCAAACTTCTCGATTAGTCAAGATCAACGCGCCATTTTCATCGTAAGATAAAAAGGTACGGTTACCGTTTTGCCAAACGCCATTATCCCACGTTTGGAACAAAGTAGAGGCAATTTTATTATCAGAATTATAATTGGTAAATGACTGAAACTGATTTTGCCACGCGCCGTTTTCATACATCTGAAAAGTAAATAACGACGGACGATCACCCGCTTCATATTCGTATAATTCTCGCGATTCTAGTTGCCAGTTATTATCCCAAACCTCATGTACGATTTCCTCAGGATTACCCGCTGCATTGCGCATAAAACGAGTGCGATTGAGATTAATAAAGTTATCAGAACCGTCACTGACCGTCTGCGTAACTAACTCAATCAACTCTCCATTCCCAGCAAAAGTCCGTAAAACCTGCTCTCGTTCTAAGTATTGATTAGCAGCAACATCCCAGTATTCAACCACTTTGCGTGTGACTTCCCCCTGATCGTTTATTTCTAAAACATATTCGCGTAATTCGGGAACAACTCCGTCTAACACTTCATTATATCGAAAACAAAGCACGGAATCAACAATAAATGTTTCGCCACTGCGCAATTCGACTCGATCGGGCTGACTTTTTCTAATCTTTTGATAATCAAAGGTTTGTGCTGACAGCAAATAACTGCTAAACAGGAACAAACTCCACAATAGAGTATTTTTCATAGATAGTTCGATAGAAAAGTTCTCCGACAAATTTTGTAAAAAGTCATTTGTAAAAGAACGATAAAATAAATGTTCAAGGGCAAAGGTAGTTGACTTTTCAACTAGGAGATACTTTAAAGGGGAGTTTTTTACAACAAGTAATGAGATTTACAATGTAATTTACAACGTCACTTTCCAAAATACTTCGGAACAAGCTATCATACGTTAATCACGTAATTCTTGCGCCCATTTGTCGCGATCGTCTGGCATTTGCCAAACAGCGCCTCCACTTTCAACACTATTAAACATCGGTAGCCAATCCCTCGGACCAGCAGATTCGGTTAGAATCTCGTAACGACGTAGTTTTAAAATCGGATCGAGTGGATTGATTAATATTGGACATGCTTCTACGCAGGCGTTGCAAGTTGTACAAGCATGGATCTCTTCGCGACTAATGTAATCAAATAAAGATTTTCCATCATCGTAATTCTCTTGAGTTAGCGTCACGCCGTCACCTCGCAAATCTTCGCGGATAAATTCGGGATTGCCACTATCCAAGTTCTTACCAATTTCTTCTGCTCGATCCCGCACGTCCATGACAATTTTACGTGGCGATAATTTTTTACCCGTAATATTGGCGGGACAAACAGAAGTACAACGACCACATTCCGTACAAGAGTAAGCTTGTAGGATATTGCGCCAGCTTAAATCCGTCACATCCTTTGCTCCAAATTCAGGTAATTCGGCATCCATATCCATTTCTTCTTCGCCACCTTCAGTTAAGCCCATCATACTCTTTACTTCATTCATCACTTCGGGCATGTTATCCATTTCACCTTTAGGTTGCAACTTAGCGAAGTAGGTGTTTGGAAAAGCCAAAAAGATATGCAAGTGCTTAGAATAAGGTAAGTAATTTAAAAATACAAATACCATCAGAATATGCAACCACCAGCCAAAACGCTCGATACCAACTAAGGTGCTCTCACTCAAACCGCCGAACAACGCTGGGCCCAAGTTGCTACTAACCAGCAAATTCCCTGTATCGTGGTAATAAGCAGGATTAATGTCTTGTAAAACGGCATCCGCGCCATTCATAGAAAAGATTCCTACCAAAAGAATCAACTCAAATAAGAGAATCAAATTACCATCTAATTTCGGCCAGCCATTCATTTCAGGTTTCTGAAAACGCGGTATTTTCAATAAGTTACGCCGTGCTAAGAAGACAAAAGTGGCGATAAACGCTAGGACAGAAAGGATCTCTATAAAATTGATAATAAACGTATAAAGTCCACCTAACATTGGCGCAAAAAAGCGATGCTGATGAAAAATACCATCAATAAATATTTCAATCAACTCCACCTGCGTCATTAAAAAAGCAACGTAAATAAATAGGTGAAATACCGCTGGTAAAATCCGCTTGAACATCTTTTTTTGTCCAAACGCTACGAGTGCTACGTTTTTCCAACGTTCGCCCGTATCTCCCTCGATGACCACGTCTTGTCCGAGCAGGATATTTCGACGGATTTTCAAAAAAGCCTTACTTGCAATGCCGACCGCGACAGCAGCGACTACAATAAATATGATAGATTGAATCATTAAATATGAATTTCCCTGACTAGTAAAAAGATCGTTCCAGACATTGATATTACTAAAAAAATCTGCCTACTTGTTTATGATTTTGTATTTTCTGTACATTTTAGCGAAAATTCGCTAAAGCTGCGCAAATTTAAAATTTAACTGCAAAACTTAGGTAATGTTACAAAAAAAAGTGCGAATGAAGCGGCATTCAGTCATTATATAGAAAAATTCAAAATAATAACTTCTTGATCCTACTAACTCGCCACAGGTTGATGGATTACCAAAATGCTTCTATTCTGCCAATACCTTCATTATCAATAAATTATAATAAAAATAATGTAATAATAATTACGCTAAAAACTTGTTAAACTTACTAGAGTATATTAGATTTGTAACGATTTCTGCATGTTGAAACATTAACTTTTAAGGTTTGTCGTTTTTTTCTAAGATTCGATAAACAACCTCAATTAGCTGTTATTTTTTTAATTTTCCGCGAATACCAAGAAATCTTAGTATAGTATAACATCACAATCCAACTACAAGTCATTAAACTTATAGTTGCCAAAAGTTTACCCCATTGCATACCGCAATGTATTTTTCCGATTTGACACTATACTAAACAAGAAGGAAAGTAATTTTTATTAGGATCGTTGGTTCAATCGGAGAGAATCAACGGTCTTTTTTTTGTTTAATTACTCGCCACTTATACAACGCTTGCGCCTCGTCTCCCACAGGTGCGTTGATTTGCCTTTTCTCGCTCACGTTTTATCTCTGTCCAGTACGCTTCTTTACTTTTTACATAGATACTTTTGTTGCCATTTCCACATATTCAATCACCGCTTCACTATCAGTTGCATTAAACTTCTGCCAGCGCGGTGCTTCTCTTCTGAGCCAAGTCAACTGCCGTTTTGCATAACGCCGCGAATTTCGTTTGATTAATTCCATCGCTTCTTCCTGATTAATTTCTCCTGCGAAATATTGGAAAAGCTCCTGATAACCAACGGTTTGTAAAGATTTTAAATGGCGTTGAGGAAATAATTGTCGCGCTTCTTCTTCCAATCCTACTTCCAGCATCAAATCTACGCGTCGATTAATACGGTCGTATAATTGTGCCCGATCCCACTCTAAGGTGATGTAAATAGGTTGAAAATCACGCACAGGACGAGGTTGATTTCTAAAAAAGGAAAACGGTTGATTCGTTGCTCGACAGATTTCTAAAGCGCGGATGAGGCGGCGTGGATTTTGGGTATCTACTTGCATAAAATAATCTGGATCCCGCTGCGCCAATTCGCGTTGTAAGCCTGCTAATCCATGCTTTTCATAAAAAAACTCTAGTTCTTGTCTTACTGTGGGTGGTACTTGCGGAAATTCATTGAGTCCCTCCGTCACCGCATTAATAAACAGTCCTGAACCACCAACCATAATAACTATTCGATGCTGCTCAAATAATTTTTCCAATAATTCAATGGCATCACGTTCGTAGTCTGCGACGGTATATTCAGTTGTAATACTCAAAGAATTGACAAAATGGTGCGGCGCACGGGCGAGTTCTGCGGGAGTTGGTTTAGCGGTACCGATAGACATTTCCCGATAAAACTGCCGACTATCACAAGAAAGGATTTCGGTTTGAAAGTGCTCCGCTAGTCGCAGAGACAACTCCGTTTTACCAGAAGCCGTAGGTCCACCAATGATGATTAGATAGTTGTGCACAGTTTGAGGAGAATGAATGAATTAGAGAATGATGGAATGAATGAATTTATCCTAATAATTAAATTTGTCAAACGACTTGATTGAAATTTTATCCACCGTTTTTGCTTACTACAAACTTAAAAAATCTACACGCACCAGCGCATTTCTAATCCAATTGAAATTACATTTTTTTAAAATCGCACATCAACTTGTCCGAAAACGAACGACATTAATAAAATAAATTTACATAATCACTTGAATATCAAATAAATAAGTTTTGGCATTAGCCTTGGACTTAAATTAGGCATATTCTAATTACTTAAAAAACATCAATTTTATGAAAGTTTATCTGTTCTTATTCGCATTCTTAATGTCTTGCCAATTCACCTTCGCACAATCTAGTACTAAAAATCGCATTCGCATCAAAACGGATAATACCTATTTAAGAGTAGAATCGGATGAAGATAAACTAAACGTTGATTATCATTTTGATAAAGAAAAAACGTGGGACTTGATTAATTCTTTGAATCAAGAACTCGATATTCCTGCCTCTATGGATATCAATGCGACAACTTATACTGGTAAGACGAAAGGTTGCAAAGTCCACGTAAGCGAAGGAAAATTAAACATCGCCATGGACAAAACTAAAATAAATAGTACCACAGAAGAGCAATTGACCGAAGCCATTCTTAGCAGTTTATTGGCAGTAGATGTCAATATGAATATATCTTTTGATTGGGATTAATATCGCCCTATTCTATTCTCCATTGTCACACTTATCTAATTTCCATCCACAAACATCGAATGGAATGGTCAAAATGCTAAGCAAAATATTACCTTTGCAGCGAAATTGGGAGGCGGTTGAATGAGTTATTCAGTTAATTAAGTTGAGCATAAATACTATGACGACTTAATAAACTCAATTTACAAAATCAACCTATCAATTCCACAAATTGATCATTAAAATTGACTAATGGATAAGAATAGTATAACGGGGATGTTGTTAATTTTTGCATTGTTTATTATATGGCAACAATTAACTGGACCAAGTGCGGAACAAATTGCAGAAGAGCAAAGAGTACGCGATAGTATCGCTCAAATCGTAGAAACGGATGCGGCAACCATGACCACTGAATCATCCGCTACCACTGCTCAAGCAGAACAAATTATCAACGAAACCGACTCTGCGAAAATGCTACGGCTAAATAGTAGTTATGGCGCATTTGCAGCGACTGCCGCAGGTAGCGAACAAG
This sequence comes from Saprospiraceae bacterium, assembly GCA_045106545.1. GTDB lineage: Bacteria > Bacteroidota > Bacteroidia > Chitinophagales > Saprospiraceae > JBGCES01. Next base: position 587 of record JBGCES010000828.1, on the reverse strand, counting down.
AAACTACGCTGGAAAACGAAGTATTTGCCATTACTTTTACTAATAAAGGTGGTCGTATCAAAGAAGTTTTGATCAAAGACTATTTCAAAGCCTATTTGGATGAAAATAATGAAGAGTACAAGGAGCCTTTGAAATTACTGGAGGACGAGAAAAATCAGTTTGAATACTTTTTACCTGTGGCTAATTTGCCAAGTGGCGGTATCAAATCTTCGGATTTATACTTCACTGCGCAGCAGTCTGACAATAGTATAACTTTCCGCGCCGATGCAGGTGATGGACGTTATTTTGCTCAAACTTATACCATTCAGCCCAATAGCTACGCGATCGATTATCAAGTTGACCTTTCTAAACTAGGCAATTTAGTAACCGCAAATGCAGAAAGTATTGAATTGCAATGGGTGAGTTACTTGGATAAATTAGAACGTAATACTTCTTACGAGCGCAATTATTCTTCGGTTTATTATAAACCAGTAGATGATGATCCGACTTATTGCTCGTGTACCTCAGATGATAAAGAAGTAATTAACGATACCCGCGTAAAATGGATTTCGCACAGCAATCAGTTTTTTAATACATCGCTGATGGCA
>JBGCES010000827.1:0-2114 GCA_045106545.1 Saprospiraceae bacterium | reverse complement strand
TTTTCCAAGGGGTTAAAACCCCTAGTTTAGGAGAAAAAAAGGGTTTTCAACCCTCCAAATCCTACTCTTTGGTTGATCAGCAACGTCGAAATAATTAGTGGCACGAACCTTTTTTAATTTGAATTGTGGATGATGCGCTTTGAGTAATTTCAAAACCGTAAATCAGTTGCAGCGTACCTAAAATTTCGGGTAGCGATTTTTTAATAAAAGTACCGCGTACGGGGCAGTTTGCAAGCGCGTTATTGCTGAACGTGATTTGTCTATCGTAAGCGCGAGTCAAATCGTTGACCACTTCTGCGAAGGGCATTTCGTTGAAAACGAGCGTCTCAGTTAACCAAAATAAATCGTTCTCCGTAAAATCTGTTTGCAAGGCTAATTCCGAAGTCTCTTTGTTCAACTCGGCGGTCATTCCTTTAGTTAGCTTTATACTTTGGGTCGGTTCTGCGATGCTGTTTACAGCTACTTTTCCATTTAAAACGTGCACGGTAGGCGCGTTTCCAGTAGTGCGAATATTGAATTTTGTCCCCAATACTTTCACAGCTAGATCATCAGTTGTCACCACGAACGGTTGCTGCGGATGATGCGTTACCTCAAAAACTACGTCGCCTTCCATCGCAATCGTCCGTTGCGCTGCTGCGAATGATGCGGGATAAGTCAGCGTTGAATTTTCGTTCAACCAAGCTGTACTATTATCGGGTAAGGTTACTTCTTTCGTTTCATTTTTAGCGGTCGCTACTTGTACCATTTCCGGCTGCGCTGCAAACATCCACCACGCTCCAATTCCTAAAATGAACAGAACAGAAGCAGCAGCTAAAAAAGATTGCCAGTTACTACGTAATGGAACGACTTTAGCCGTGGGCGACAACTGCGAAGCAACTTGTTTTAATGCCGTTTCGATATCAATATTCAACGCTTCATGTTTCACTTCTGCATACGGTATTTGCTGCCAAAGTAGTTTTATTTCTTGATATTGTTGTTCATTTTCGGGCGTAGTTTTACGCCACAGTGCCAGTTCGTCCGCAGCAGAAGCAGGCAATTTTCCATCGAGGGAATGGCAAATAATTTGGTAACGATTTTCTTCCATAAGGGTGATTTAAGTTTATTCTTTTTCTGGTTCTTTGACAAATTTTATATTTTTCGAGTAATGTCTTGCAGACATTGTTCGTATTTTAAGGTTAATACGTGCGATGTCTTGAAGACATCGTACGAAAGCATTTAATACGTGCGATGTCTCGAAGACATCGTACGAAGGCACTTAGTAGTGACCAGCTCACTAAAAATCATTATTTAACCAAAAACACTCTTGCGCAGCAGCCGCAATGCCGTCGAAATATGATATTCCACCGTTTTGATAGAAATGCTCAATTCTTGCGCAATTTGCTCGTAGGTCATTTCCTCAAAGCGGCTTAATTTAAAGACCGTTTTGCAACGGACGGGCAAGGCATCTACTTTGGCATAAATCGCGGCGACATTTTCCTTTTGTAGCAAATCTTCTTCGGGTGATTTCACATCTAAGTTCAATCCATTTTGAAAATATTGTTCCTGTCGTTGCGCTTTAGATTGCTGTTTTCTAAAAAAATCAATACAGCCATAACGTGCCATCTGCGCGAGATAAGCAAATACAGATTCTTTGACGGTGATCTGTTCGCGTTTATTCCAAAATTGGATAAAAACGTTTTGCACAATGTCTTCGGCTGTCGTTTGATCTTGTAGTTTTCGATAAGATTGGCGTACCAAATTGGCGTAGTGCCGCCGAAAAAGCTCGTCAAAAGCAGTTCGATCGCCCGATTTAATGCGCAGATAGAGTTGGCGTTCTTGCATGTTAAATGTCTTCCAGTGGATGGGAATAATTTTTAAGAATTGGTAGTATTCAGGTTGGTAGTTGGGAGTTGGTAGTTGCAATCCTTTCTTAGGGGTGCATCTCATTTTGTCGCTAATCAGATTTACTAAATTGTAAAATTTAGCAAAACTTGTACCGCAGCATTGCGGTATCGTCGGGGATTACAATTTGCAAAATCTTAAAGATTTTGTAAATTTTGCTTTGGTGCGACAAAATGAGATACACCCTTTCTTAGTGAGCGGCTTACTACTATTTCTAATTTTACATAAATACA
>JBGCES010000826.1:0-7549 GCA_045106545.1 Saprospiraceae bacterium | reverse complement strand
CTTCGATACGAAGTTCGACTGATACTTATCACCGTGGTGATGATCATGAAAATGATCATCATACCCCAATTCTTCAATCAGTACGTCTTCATCATACACCTTATTTGGTGCTACTTGAATATCGTATGCCATATTCTGATAAGTTTGTTGTGTATTTTGCTATACCCACTATAGGGCAGTTAATTGCTAAATTATTGAGTTAAAATCTTGAACTCCGTACGGCGGTTTTGTGCGCGACCTTCGTCCGTAGCATTATCGGCAACAGGATCAGTTTGACCATAACCTGTTGAAGTTAAACGTTCCCCAGCTACTCCTTTATCTGTCAAGTAAGCAAATACGGCATCAGCACGTGCCTGCGACAAAGTCATATTTTTATCTGCATCACCAGTACTATCGGTATGTCCAGCTAATTCAATCGTCATGTTGCCATACTTGTTCATAACGTCTGTCAAGTTATCTAGTTCATAACGAGATAGCGCCGTTAAATTAGCAGAACCTGTTTCGAAGTTTACATTATCTAAACGCAATACTTTTCCAGCTGCATCTTCAGCAGACAATGCTTTCTGAACTGCTGCATTGAAATTACGTTTTCTCTCCTTAATCTCTACATCCAACAACTGACCTTTAAATGGATCTTCATCCGTATTGCGGATTGTTGACATGTAGTATGACGTTTGACCTTCTAACCAATCTTCATACTCATCTTCTTCTACGATACGTACTACACGTTTCATAGAATAGTGACCTTTACCACATAATTCTGCACAAGCCAGCTCATAATTGAACGTTTTCCACAATGGGTCGCTTTCTGGATCTTCTGGATCAGAAGGTGCTTGATATTCTGGATACTCACGCAAAGCTTGACGATATTCATCAGTAGTCTTTACTGGCGTAAATACAAAATATGTTGGTAGACCAGGAATTGCATCCATTTTCACTCGAAAGTGAGGTAAATCAAAATTGTGTAATACATCACGAGAGGTGATACGTACACGAACTGGTTTTCCTACAGGTAAAACGATTTCGTTTGGAGAGAAATCATCTAAGTTTTTAGTATCTGTCCAATCTTGTCCTAGTGGATTAATACCAGTGATTTTCTTGTAGTTTTTTGTACCAATCTTACCATCAGCACCAGGATAACGTAACAACCATGCGAATTGCATACCTGTTGCTTCAATTTCCATATAATCTTCTCCAACTATTGCATCTTCTGGAACATCTGCCATCACTTCATTCCATGCATCCAAACCACCAACAACTAAAAAGGTCATTACGACAGCAGGAATTACTGTCCAAACCACCTCTAGCTTATTATCGTGTGATAAATATAATGCTTTCCGTCCTTTCTGTCCACGATATTTATATGCGAACCAGAACAAAGCAAACTGAGTGATAAAGAATACAATAGATGTAAAAAACAAGGTCACATTGAAAATATAATCCAATGATGCTCCATGTTCAGAGGCAGATTCGTGCGGTCCATAACCCAACATCCAGTTTTGGTAGTAAATCGCTGATGCCACACAAAGAATTAGAAAGAGAACTACGAATACCATCCCAAATAATGCATTACCATTATTAGTACGTTGTTGAACTTCTTCTTCTCCACGAATTTTTCCCGCCAATTCAGTAACCTTACCAATTTGAACGGCAATTACTCCGATAAGAATGATGCAGAGAATTGCAATTAATCCTGTACTCATCTTGATATTTAAATTTTGCTAGAAGCGAACTGAGAAAATATATTCTTGAATTCAGACTTTTAGTCCTTTTGCTTCTGTTGTAAAAATACGGTATAATACCGCTTACTATTTTATTTCTAGCTTGAAAACCATTTTGTTTAGACTCAATCTAAATAAACCCTAACAAAATGGGGAAATAGCTATTCATAACCGCCTTTCTACCTCTACTAAACTATTTTTTTTATATATGGTTTTGAAAATCTTTCATTTTTTTCTGAAAGTTACAAAACCTTTACCATTCTTAAAAATAGACAAAAGCCTATCTTAAACATGGTGATGTAAACTCTCTGCTAAGTAAGGGTCATTCTTAGGTAACAATGACGCTTTGGTCAATTGATTCATCGCTAAGAAAACGAATAATGCCAAGAAACCAAGGAAAGTACCAATCTCCAAGAAGCCAGGTAAAGTAAATCCTGATACAAAGTGAGAAGCATGTTCCGCGTGTTCTGCTCCGTGTGCAGCCGCATCAGCAGCAGCGTGTCCAGCGTGACCTAAAACTTCGTGTGCGGTGTGCAGTGCTCCTGGCTTAATCATGTAGAAGAAATCCCACCAGTGTCCGAATAAACATAAGATGGCAATAAATCCAAGTGTACCGAACTTGCGTTTAGTACTATTACGTAGTAAGATTAAGAATGGTAAAACAAAGTTCATGACTAAATTACCATAGAACAGCACGGGATATTCTTGAATACGGTGTTGAAAATATACCGTCTCCTCCCCTACGTTTGCGTACCAAATCAACATATATTGGGAGAACCACAAGTATGTCCAGAAAATAGAGAAAGCAAACAAGTACTTACCTAAATCATGCATGTGTTCTTGTGTGATGTATTCCATGTAACCTTGCGCTTTCATGAACATAATCAATAGAATCGTCATGGCAATCATTGATACAAACCAACTTGCAGAGGTGTACCAAGCATACATAGTAGAATACCAGTGTGCGTCGATAGACATCATCCATTGCCAGATAGCTGCTGCACTGGAAAATGCTGCAATAGGCAAAAAGATTGCCGCAGTAAATTTCATTTTCTTATAGTGTGCAAAATCTGCAGTGCCATTCTTATCTTCATCGATAGATAACATCCGAAAGCGACGTATAAACAAATACCATATCGCTACGAAAGCAACCGAAAGCGTGTACCACATTGGATTCAAAAATCCACTTTTACCTTGCAAAATTTCATCATTTGCTACCGATTCTGCATCTGCCCAATGATATAGATGATGGAAATGTCCCCAAACACCAGCTACCAATGGAATCATTAGTAAAAAGCCAACAATCAAGAATTGAGAATAGGCTTCCCAAACGCGCTTGAAGGTAATATGAAATCCAGAATAGGATAAAGAGAATCCCAATAACAGGAATCCAGCCATAAAAGAAATACCTGTAAAAAATACAGTATTGTGTAGATAGTTTGTCCAGAAGCGGGTATGCAAAGCATCAACGCCAAAAAAGGTGATTGCTAAACATAACAAGCCGAGTCCCATAAGACCAAATAACACGGTTTTGTAGCTTGACTTAAATACAAATTGATTCATTATGATGAATTTTTCGAATTATCTTTTTATTGTCAAAGGTTGTGCAAAAGTTGTGGCAATATTAATGACCACCTTCATGGCTATGATCGCCGTCGTCATGACTATGATCTCCGTCCTCATGACCATCAGTATGCGTTTCTTCTTCATTACTTTCTTCTGCTACTTGAGCAATAGCAGTCATACTAGCACCAGGTACTCCGAAAGCAGCATTTAATGTATTGCCTTCTTCTGAGTAAACTAGTTTTTGTTCTTTAGCTTGCATAGAACGAATGTAGTGAATCACTTGCCAGCGTTCTTCGTAAGAAATTTTATCTTTATAAGCACCCATTACGTTTTTACCATACATTAAAGCGTGGTAGTAACGACCATTCGATGCAGCAGTAAACTCTTCATTTACTAAATTTGCTGGAGCTGCGGGGTAAATACCGCTAGCATAAATACCATCATTAGCAGCACCTTTAGAACCATGACAAATAGCACAAAATAAACCATATAGCTCTTTACCACGTGCTAACCCATCTGCAGTAATTGGAAACGGATTATCTACTAATTCCGCAGTTGCACGCAAACGTTCTTCATCTGTATCAGCATAATAATAAGGTACACTTCCATTAACAGGTACTGAAATACCGTTACCCTCACCATTCAATTCTTCCATCATTGCCATGCGCTCAGTAGCCGTAGAAGCAAAATAGTCCCCTGCGTAGCCACGAGCAACTGTTCCTGCTACAGGCTCACCTGGTACAGATAGCTCCTTTAATGATTTCACACTCGCTTTATCCCACGTGTTATAGTAATAATCTGTATGAACATTCGCTTCGTAAGCGATGGAGTGTCCCATATCAGGCATATACTCGCTTCCCGTAGTAGAGTTATCTACGCCACAAGCAGCAAAGAATACGACTAAAGTTAAGACTAAAAATATATGTTGTAAAGTCTTCATTATTATTTTATTAATGTGCAATGAGTAATGTATAATGTGTAATCACATATCATTATTCATTATTTATATCACTTTTGTATGAACTTCTGATGCTCCAGTGCGCGTTAAAAAGCCCTTGATATTATCTAAATAATCAGCAGATTTTCCATTTGCATTAAAAGCGATACAGAACTTATCATCGGTAATCCGATCATCTAAAGTTGGATTTGAGATACCTGGTCCTAAACCACAAATAGTATAAAAAGTAACTACCATTCCAACCGCAGCAAATAATACCGTTAACTCAAAAGTAATTGGAATAAATGCTGGTACTGACCAATATGGCTTACCTCCAAAAATGATCGGCCAATCGCGGGTAAATACCCAAGTCATACCTAAAAATGCCGTCAATGTACCCAATGCACCATAAACGAAACCTGCAATATGCAAACGAGACTCCTCTAATCCTAATAATGGATCTAATCCGTGAACTGGAAAAGGAGAATAAACATCCATAATTTCTAGGTGATCCTTATTCGCCTCTTTAACTGCATCCAGCAAGATTTCTTCATCATCGTACAAACCAAATAGTACTTCTTGATTTAATTCTCGCATTTTATATAAGATTGTTTGATTATTAAATTGAGCAAGTTGCTAGGTATCGAATACTTTGGAAGTATCTGATACTTAATGAACTATTTTAGTGTGCAGAATCTAAGGATGCTCCTGCCTGACGATTATCATGGTGTACTACGTTATGTGCATTTTCACCAGTATATTGATCGCCACTTGATTTCAAAATACTTTTCACCTCTGCAATTGCTACTACTGGTGCTACCCGTGTAAAGATTAGGAACAACGTAAAGAATAATCCTAATGTACCCGCGAATAAGCAAATCTCTACCCAAGTTGGTGTGTAATAACTCCAAGAAGATGGTAAATAATCACGAGCTAAAGTCGTAGCAATAATTACGAAACGCTCAAACCACATACCGATATTGATAAAAATCGACATGAAGAAAGTCAACGTTACAGAGCGACGGAAACTCTTCACCCAGAAAATCTGTGGTGATAATACGTTACACAACATCATACCAAAGTAAGACCACCAGTATGGTCCTAATGCACGATTATAAAATGCAAACTGCTCGTAAACGTAACCTGAGTACCAAGAAATAAATAACTCTGTCAAATATGCTGTACCTACAATCGATCCCGTCAACAAGATTACCTTGTTCATAGACTCGATGTGCTGTAAAGTAATATAATCTTCTAAGTGTAATACTTTCCGGGCAATCAACATCAAGGTCTGTACCATTGCGAAACCAGAGAAAATCGCTCCCGCTACGAAGTAAGGAGGGAAAATCGTCGTGTGCCAACCTGGAATAACAGAAGTGGCGAAGTCAAATGATACAATAGTATGTACTGAAAGTACTAATGGTGTTGCTAAACCAGCTAAGATTAGTGACAAAGACTCCCAACGTTGCCAGTGCTTCGCAGAACCAGTCCACCCGAAAGAAGCGATACTGTAAATTTTACGACGTACACCTTTTGCACGATCACGTACTGTAGCTAAATCAGGTACTAAACCAGTGTACCAGAATAATAATGATACGGTAAAGTAAGTTGAGATCGCAAATACGTCCCAAAGTAATGGAGAGTTAAAATTCACCCATAATGGTCCACGTGTATTTGGGTAAGGGAAGATAAACATACCTAACCACAATCGTCCCATGTGAATCAACGGGAATTGTCCAGCACACATAACGGCAAAAATCGTCATCGCTTCCGCTGCTCGGTTTACCCCTGTACGCCATTTCTGGCGGAATAATAAAAGAATCGCCGAAATCAACGTTCCTGCGTGACCAATACCTACCCACCATACGAAATTGGTAATATCCCAACCCCAGCCGATAGTCCGGTTCAAGTTCCAAGAACCGATCCCCATCCAAATAGTGTAAGCAACACTAAATACATACAAACCTAGCAAGGTAGCAGATATCAAAAAGGCGATAATCCACATCGTACCTGGCGCGGTTTCAGTCGGACGGCAAATGTCCTCCGTTATCTGATGATAACTTTTTCCCCCTTCAATCAAGGGTTCTCTAATCGGAGATACTACTGCGCTCATGTTTTAAATATTAAGTTGGTAGTTAGTAGTTTTTAGTTGGTAGTCACTTTGCAGCGAAATCATCCAACCGCTACCTTATTCCAATACTGTTATATTATATATAGTGCTGAAGAAATAAATTTACATTGTGCTTTTTTCAATTGATAATTTTGTCAAATAAAAATTATTTATTCAGAAAATCTTCAATTGAAAAAACGTAAATTTATTTCTTCAACGTTTCTATGCATTCAAGATAGAATGCTTTTTATTTTTCTAAGAAAATTTGCATCAAGTCAATAGTGTAAGTTGAAATGGCAACTACAAACTACCAACTAGATAACTACAAACTCCCTCCTACGACATCTCTTCATCACGGTTTACAACTTTAGCCGTATAAGTTACACTTGGAAGTACGTTTACTTCCTCCAATACTTGGTAAGCTAAGTTAGTATCAATCGCTTTAACTAATTGTCCTTCTTTATTATTTAAATCACCGAAAACAATTGCACCCGCTGGACAAGCTGTTTGACAAGCTGTCTTCACGTCAGCGTCACGTAAACCACGGCTTTCGCGTTTTGCAGTCAATTTACCCTCTTGGATACGTTGTACACAGAACGAACATTTCTCGATAACTCCACGAGAACGAACCGTTACGTCTGGGTTTAAGACCATACGTGTTAAGTTATCTGCACCAAATGCTAAATCTTCACCATTTAGTGGAGCCTCGTTTGCTGCAAATAAATCCGCAGTCGTGTAATCTAACCAGTTGAAACGACGTACTTTGTACGGGCAGTTATTCGCGCAATAACGCGTACCAATACAGCGATTGTAAGTCATTTGGTTCAAACCTTCCGAAGAGTGGTTAGTTGCAGCTACTGGACAAACGTTCTCACAAGGAGCATTATCACAGTGCTGACACATCATTGGTTGATAAACTACATTTGGGTTTTCGTAATCCCCAAAGTAGTAACGGTCGATACGCAACCACTTCATTTCGTGGTGACGGAATACTTCGTGTTTACCAACTACTGGTACATTATTTTCAGCAACACAAGCTACTTCACAAGCACCACAACCAGTACAAGCGTTCAAATCAACGAACATTCCCCAGTGGTGACCTTGGTCATATTGGTAATCGTACCCTTTATATAGCCCCGCATCATTCAGTTTTTGATGATGCTTACGTTCTGTAATCAAACCAACATAGCCGTCGGCCGTGGGTTCCATTCTACC
>JBGCES010000825.1:0-10554 GCA_045106545.1 Saprospiraceae bacterium | reverse complement strand
GAGTGCGAAATATCGATCATCAAGACCGTACTCGTCTGACTTTGATAGTAGGTTTCATAGACTTCCAAGTCGTTCATATTCAACTGAAAGTCATCGATGCCGTGGTTGATTTGCGCATTACGCAGCGATTCAGAAACGGCAATATTATCCAATTTATCACCAAATTCATAAGGACGACGTTCGCTCGTGAAGTCATCGCCGCGTCCGCTAAAATTAGTGCTGTGATTCCCTTTTTTTGATTTCTTAATTTGACCAAAAATATCTTGTAACGCCTGTTGGCGCATCGCAATTTCCATCTTTGCACTTGGTACAAATTTCGGATTATTCCGATCTTCGTTTTTAATCAAGCCTTTATCAATCAAGTCTTGAATAAAATCGCCCATCCCATACTGATTATCCGTCAGTTTGTACTGCTTGTCCAGTTCGTTCAACCACGCCAACGCCTCACTCACATCGCCAGATGTATGAACGAGCATTTCTTTGAACAACTTCAAGAGTTGATCGAAGATCGAACCTTCGTTGCCGTCGGGGATGAATTCAGAAAATTTATAACCAATCATATTTTTCTAATGTGTAATGATTAGACTTGTTCGTAAATAAGGAATATGAATATGACAAATAGGTATTTTCGATAGTTTGATTTAAAAAATCCTTGAATAGTCCCTCTATTGAAGTATTTTTTTGATTAAAAAAGCGGAAATATATACTGTCATATATGTGTTTATTATTTACGAACAAGTCTATTAATGGGTAATGCATAATGCCACAATAAACATGTTCTTCTTGACTCTAATAGAATAGTCACTCTACACAAATCAAAACAGGTGACTGTAATTTAAGTTGAAAAATTAAGAAGGCAAATAAAAAAGGTCAGCAGATTTTGATTTTCTGCTGACCTTTTGCGTAATGTTTACTAATGCCATTACACATTACGAGATTATGCATTACACATTAAACACTTGGTTCTTGTAGTAAATCCATAAATTCAACTGTCGTACGTTCCATATTATAAACTACTTTTTCGACGTTGGCAACTAAGACGTTGTAACCAACGAAAGCAAGAATACCGATGAACAGTCCAAAAGCAGTCGTCAATAGGGCTTGGTAGATACCACCAGCTAATACGTCAGGCGTTACATTTTCCTGCGTTGCCATTTCGTAGAAAGCGGAAATCATACCTGTAACCGTTCCAAAGAAACCAATCATTGGAGCAGCACCCGCGATACTGGCTAGAGTAGAAAGATTTTTTTCCAAACGGAAAATTTCTAAATTACCAATATTCTCAATAGCGGCATCAATATCTTTCAATGGCTTACCGATCCGTTGCAATCCTTTTTCTACCATGCGCGCCGTTGGCGAATCCGTCGTTTGGCAAAGCGATTTTGCACCTTGAATATTACCCGCAGAAACGCTCGCCCGAATATTATTCATAAAATTCTGATCGACGCGTCCAGCTGCTTTGATAGTCAAATAACGTTCAATAAAAATATAAACAGCGATGATCATCAGCACGAATAAAATCGCAACGATAATGATCCCCAATGGACCACTTTCTAAGATGATGCTCAAAATACTCTGAGTTTCTACCTCTGGTTCAATATCTGAAGTTTGAAAAAGGAAGACAAAATTTTGGAACATAAATGTGGTTTTTAGTTCTGATCGTGGAGCACAAACATTGCTGTCTGTGGAAATATTTACTAGTTATAAAGGATAGATTCGAGTTATGCAAACGCATGATACTCGCGAAAAATTACTTTTTCGCGCCCAAATTAAGAAAAAAGAGGAGTAATGTTAAAAAATGGTAGGAAAAAGGAAGGGAAAAGTTGATTTGTTGAACTGTTTATTCCCCAATGCTACGGGATAAACAGTTCAACTACGATTATACGCCACATTTTGGGGCTCGCCATTCACTGACTAATTCTTCGACGTTTTTTAAATAAGCGTCAATATTTTCGTTCCCTCTAACTGTTGCTTGCCCTTCGGTTAGAACGGTCTCTTGTAATTCATCATTGCGATCTAAACGGTAAGCAATGACCCAATTGTCCATTCTTTCTTTCCATTCGGCAACGGTGATAGAGTCTTTTTTTGGATATTCGATAACAACCATAAACTATTTTTTTAGAATGTAATAGGAAAACAAGTGAAGGTTCGACGTAGTTGTTTGTAGCCATAAATAAATAGCTGTACTTAGTGAACTACATTTTTACTTATAATGTTTAGTTGGTTTTCAATTTCATACTTAAAACACCTCCCTTTTATGCCTAACCGTGCTTTAGTTATTGCCTGTTTTGCTTGCACTTATATTATTTGGGGTAGCACTTATTTGGCGGTAAAACTGGTCATTAGAGAAGCCCCTTTATTCCTTTCTATTGGTGGGCGTTTTTTCTTTGCAGGATTGATTTTATATGGCTATACGTTATTTTTAAATTTACCTCGCCCAAGTTTGAAAGAGTGGGGAAATGCCGCTTTTCTGGGTGGTTTATTTATGTCGATTGGAACGGGCGCGGTAGCTTGGGCAATTCAGTACGTCGATACGGGATTTGCTGCGCTAATTATTTCGGCAGAGCCATTAGTAATATTATTAACGGTCTGGGCTTTTTTTGGACAGCGACCAATGGGGCGTTCGATCTTTGGCGTAGGATTAGGGATAGCAGGGATCGTTTTACTAGTATCTCAACAGGGATTTGCGAGTTCTAACAGTAGTTATTATGGTATCGCATCCATTTTGACGGCAATGGTTGCGTGGGCGATTGCTTCTATTTATTCGCCTTCTGCTAATTTACCCAAAAACAAGGCGCGATCATCCGGTATGCAGATGTTGATGGGCGGTGGAATGTTGATGCTATTGGGATTTTTAGTTGGAGAAGGTGGTGATTTAAACCTTACTAACTTATCTTATACCGCATGGTCTGCTTGGGCGTTCTTAGTTGTTTTTGGGTCGTTGATCGGGTTTTCTGCGTTTAATTATTTATTACAATACTTACCACCTGAAAAAGTAGCGACAAGTACCTATGTCAACCCTATTGTAGCATTATTTTTAGGTTGGTGGATATTAAATGAGGTCATTACAGTACAATCAATGGTTGCCTGTGCCGTCTTAATTACGGGCGTGGTTTTTGTGAATACTGCTAAAAAAGATCCTGATTTGCGACTAGCGCAACAAGAACGGATCGTAAGGTGGAAGACTCGCTTAGGCGGGATGCTGAGGCGTTGATTAAGCATCTGAGTAGTTCATATCATGCGTTTTTTACAAATGTTAAATCATTGTATTTGTACTAAGGTTAATTGAAAAAAATATATATTTGCTTAACGAATTATAAATAAATCATTTCTTTTTTTCTGCACAAAAAAATGTTGCCTAAACTTCGGCAACTCATCTTTTTTCTAAGGACATTTGCTCGCTCGTTTTCTATTATTAAAAACTTTTATTTATTAAAGGCAATCAACTGACGTCCATAGGACAGTTCAGTTCATGATCGTCTAGGTACACCCGAAATTTTTATACAAATTCATAATCCAACTCTTTTCTTATGAAGCTAAGCGTACTATCTTTTTTTGCGTTAATGTTGCTTCCTTTTATAGCAACAGCCGATTATTCCAAATTTATTTGTCCGCCTGATAGGACGATTACTTGTGAGGATTTTCGTTACCTTAATGGCAACTATCATAGTCTGGGTGAACCAGATTATTCTCCATATTGCATTACCAATTTACAAGTTTGGGTAGATGATAAGTCTAACTTTTGTGGTTTAGGTTATATCAAACGGACATGGACCGCCTTTGATGTCTGTTCTTGGTTACCAGTGAGTTGTACTCAAATTATTCATGTAGTAACACCTCCTGAAGATTGGGTGATTGAATTTCCGGCTGATTTGACGTTGGAATGTACTTCACTGGATGATTTGCCTGATTTTGGTGATCCAATCTTACATAGCGATCGGTGCGAAGACATTCGGGTCAACTACCGCGACGAGGTTTTTGAGTCCGTAGAAGACGCTTGTTATAAAGTAGTACGAACTTGGACAGCGATTAATTGGTGTACTTGGAATGTCAATATCGGTGACCGCGTCCGCGAAAAATCGGAGCGCGATTTGGTGGATGATGAAACGCGTTATAATCCTATCGAAGATTTGGATAAAGACGGTGATGAAGATCGACGTACCTATCAGGTAGGTGTTTTTGATGTGCGCAATTTGGAAGAACCCAATTGGCATTACGGCAGCTATATCGCTCCCGATCCTGATGGTTACGTTACCCATAAGCAAATTATTAAAGTACGTGATAGTAGTACGCCGCAGATTGGTGAGATTCCTGATTTAGAAGTATGTATCGAAGAAGGCTGTGCTACCCGCGTAGAATTACCCGATGTGCCCGTTTATGATTGTAGTGGACGCGTCACTGGACGCTGGACGACCGATATTGATAATTTGAATGCAGTTCCCGCTGGAAGTTATACAGCAACTTATAATGTGACCGATAATTGTGGTAATTACAGTCGGACTTCTATTAATATTGAAGTGGAAGATTGTGCTCCTCCGACTTCCTATTGCCGCGACTTGTCGATTGATTTGATGGTAACGCAAATGGTGCCGATTTGGGCGAGTGATTTTAACGTCGGAAGTTTTGATGATTGTTCGGATGTTCGTTTGGCATTTTCACCTAACCCTAACGACACGGGACGGATATTTACTTGTGATAATTTAGGTTATAACCAAATTGATATTTATACTATCGATCCTGCAGGTAATTTCTCTTCATGTACAGCCGTAGTTTATATTGGTGATTCGCAAAACGCTTGTCCATTCGGCGAACCAGCGCGCTTAGTCGGAACAGTATTTACACCTGATTTTGAATACGTTGATGGCGTTACCGTAAGTATCAATGGCACGGGCGACCAAGCGATTCGTACCAATGAATTAGGCTTTTATGATATTCGTGGGATTACGCGTTTAGAAGATTATTCCATTGTTCCTGCTAAGGATACGTTGCATACGCAAGGTGTGGATAATACTGATTTACAGATTTTGGTAGAACATGTAACAGGTGCAATTTCAATTACGGATCCTTATCAATTATTGGCAGCGGATATCGATCGTTCAGGCGAAATTGATGCACAAGATATTGTGGCGCTACGTCGGGTGATTAGCGGCGGAATGGATCATTTCCCCAATAATACTTCTTGGAGATTCCTACCAAAAGACTTCGAATTTTTGGAAGGTGATAATCCATTAGCGATGAATTTACCTGAGATTGTCAATATCAATAACTTAGATGAAGATTTGACGGTAATCAACTTTTTTGCCATCAAAGTAGGCGATTTAGATCGTAGCTGGGCAGAAGGTTTGAATGTAAATAAACCAACTCAAATTACTGTAAATCAGTCCATTGTGTTTGATGAAGAACCTGTCGCTTTCCCTAATCCGTTTATGGATCGAACAACCCTACGGTTCAATTTAGCGCAAGCGGAAACTGTAAAATTAACGGTAACGGACTTAGCAGGACGGACGTTATTAACGGAAGTGCGTACCTTAGACCAAGGCAACCAGCAGTGGGGAATTGACGGCGCAGCTTTGCAGCAAAACGGTATTTTGTTGTATCAGTTGGAGACGAGTGGTGGAATGTTTAGTGGTAAGGTGGTGAAGATGTAAGGTGATAAGTTTTAGCATAAAAAATAGCGTATAACTGATGATGAGTTATACGCTATTTTTTTGCTAGTTATTGATTTTTCTTTGGACTAGAAAATGGCTTTTACATTTATACTCAATGTTATTTGAATCAACTTTGCTAACTTCTTGAAAATTAATGACCTAAAAATTATACGCAAAAAATTATAAGAAAATCTAAAATTTAAGCGCAACATAAAAATGTCCATTATCTTGAAATACTTTCACCATCTTCTGTTGATTAGCATTTGCAATATCTAGTATAGTATTTTTTAGAAGATACTTTTCATATTGATTTGAATTTGTAAAGTTTGTCTCTGCTTTATTGATAACTGATTTTCCGTTCCATACCTGAGAAGGTTTCATGCCCCTATTAATCGCCAGAAGTAATTTCCCAACTTTATACGAATAGAAATTGTATTTCTCGTTTTGGTCAAAATTTAATGGATTTTCATTGTCGAGAGTTTCTAATATTCTTGCTACCTCTTTTTTATCACGAAGATAGAATTCAAGTAAAATATGAGATATAATTTTAGGTAAAAAACTGTCAATTAAGACTAAATTGTTAGCGAAAATACCTTTTTCAATTTGCTTAAATTGCAGCATGAAATCTTTATTATTCATTCTGGTTTTTAAATTATCAATAGTTATATTCTCATTGGAGGTTAAGTTACTAAATATCGAATTTAGGTTATGTTTACTGACAATTTCGTAGGTGAAATTAGAATTATTAGAACCTACTGGTATAAGTTGTTTGACACTCATTTTTTATTTTTTAAAAACAAATTTTTGATGATAATTTAAAAATGATTCAGAAGGAAGAAACCGATCTGGAAGTAGCAGGTTGCTATTATCGTATTTTTTAATGAAATGATTTATATCATCTTTTTTATCTTTTTTATCCAAAATGGAAGATACTTTAATTTTAAAGTTAGGAGTTATTGTGAATAAACCCCTATCAAAAGCTCTATGATGAAGTACATTCATACAAATTCCATTTCTAGGATTAAGTCGATTGGCAGGATCATCTTTCCACGCTTTTATGTGAGATGCTTCTAGCAATTCTACAATTGATGAACCTGTGATAGCACATTGAGCGTTGTAGGCTGCTAAAACAGTTGTTCTAAAAAAGGATTGATTTAATCTAGCCATTACTGTTCTTTCTCTTTCTTTTCCTAAAGGGAAAGTTTCCTTTTCATGTAAGTTATTCTTACTGTTAAATTCAAACTCTTCAATCAGCCGTTCACTTTCAAGTGCTAAAGCATTCCAGTTTCCATGAAACTCTTTCCAGATTACTTCTTCTAGTTTACTCCCATTTTTTAATCCAACTATACTTCTTTTCTTTAATTCAGGATCTAGCCTACCCAAATTACCAATCTTCATATTGAGAGCAGATGGTGATCTATTAATCAGTTTGGCATATTTGATGATAACTGGATGGTTTTTATTACTATCCTTGAACGGTATTTTACAATATACATTAAATGCAATTATTGTTTCTTCTCTAGTCCATCGATTACTTTTTGCCATGATTATTTTTGTTCTCTGGTCAAGATTATATTTTGTTAAAACGTGTCACAGTTGTCACCTCCCCTTCAACAACGCATAAGCCGCAAAACTTGCCAACCAATGCGATCCTGCATATTCACCTGAATCCATTTTTTCATAAGAAAATTCAAAATGTTGCTGCGCTAATTGCTGCATCGCGGCATTGTCTAATCCTTTGCCCATTTCATACAAACACCAGGCACGACTAAAATTCAAACCATCTAAATGGGCTAATTTTCCATCGCTTTTATCTGTCACCACGGCTGGTTGTAAAAAATCGCTTGGACGTTCCGCGAAAGCGGGTAAAAATGTGGCAAACCACGTTTGAAATTCTGCTTTGGGTAATACTTTTTGCATCAACGATGCTTCTTGCAAGCAAGGCGATAAAAAGTCAAAACCACTCGGTTCCCACGTCAGCGGACAGCCAGCGTCTTGTGAATAATATACGCGGGCTTTTACTTCAATTTTTTCTTTTAAAACGGGATGATACTTCTTGGCAAAGTCGTAGGCAAATGACATCCCGAATGCCGTATTGGTATGTTCGCCCACACGAATTGGATATTTTAATTTATCTAAAAAATCGACCATTTTAGTTGCCAATAAATCGGTCAGCGGCGATAGCGCAATTTGCATTTCCTTTGCTTCGGGCGCATCCCACTCTCGTAAGGCTTCATCTAATTTAAACAACCACGCCCAGCCATAAGTCCGCTCGTAATTCTTATTGTGGGCGTCATTAAAATACGCTACTTCCTGCGTAATGTTTTCTACATTGATATTCGCTTGTAGCTTACGCAAAATATCGCTACGGTGCTGAAAATCAGGAAACTGTGTCAATAAAGTAACCAACGTCCAATGCCCATGTACGCTCGAATGCCAATCAAAACAACCGTAAAAAGCGGGGTGTAATGCCTGCGGCGTAGCGAGATCGGATTCGTCGCCAATCACTTGATTTAGCTTATTTGGATACTCGCGGTCGATGCAGTCGTAGGCGAAATGATAGAGGTATTCGGCTTGTTTGGTTGAAAATTCTAGGGGTGGAGGCAGTTCCATTTGTGGAGTAATTGGGGTAGGAGAATTGGTACAATAACTAAGTAACAGTGTAGCTGAAATAAGTAAAAATAATCGCATGAATAGTAAGTATTGATATAGTTGAAAGTAGTTCTAAATAATTGAATTTGACTCTGCTTCTTGTTCCATAAAAGGGTTGAAAACCCTTCTGCGATCCTCAACAATGGGTTTTAACCCGTTGTGAAAAAGTGCTAGCAGTTACTCGTTAAGCGTTACTAGTCACCCAACTGTATCATCTGCACACTCATCTCTCGTTCTTCTTCCATGGCATTCAGAATCAATTCCCGATACCGCCTTGCTGCTGCTTGCGCATCAATTAGATTTTCGGTCAATTCATCCACAAAAACCGCGTATTGAGTAGAGTTCTCGCCGAAACAACCTAGCCATAAGTAGTTCGCCTGTAAGTCATTTTCGGCAAAATCAGCGATGCGATCCAACGCCGCAGCACGGGTTGGATAAACACCTTCTTGAATGAAATATTGCACGCCCGTGAAGTTGAAAAAACGTGCACAATCGTAGGTGACTAATTGATTCGGTGCATCGGGGACGTAAATCCCAACGCCTGTTTCTGCTTGTATGTCAGATGTATTTGGTGGACGCGGACGCATCACCACTGGTGTTTCAACATTAGGAACCGCACTATCACGGCTAATGATTTGGGTAGTAGAATTATTTAGATCATCGGCTCTATCTTCTACGGTTTGTGGGGGGACGCTCGCCTCTATTTCTTCTGTATCAAATCGCTCGTTCTCCAACATTGGATCGGACATTTTGTGTTCATCCAGATAGGTCAATCCACCATCGCCATAGGGCGCAACGTAAGGGGTATCGATTTTATAGTCAGTCGGCTCGGGACGTGAATTAACGCGCATGCTTTTTAATTCCTCTTCTTCGAGGTATCTTCGTTTATCTAAGACAATCAATTCAGCCTCTAGTAGTTCATGATAATACATCCCACCGATTACCCCCAATCCCAACAGTGTTAATGCAATTTGCGCTAAATATCCTCGTCGATAACGCTGTAGATTATCTACAAATTCTTTTCGGTTGAGTAGTACACCACGCCCGGTCAGTGCTGGTACAGTAGGTAATTTTTCGGTTAGTTTGGGCACCACTTTTTGATAACCATCCTGTATTTTTTCGCCAATTTGCGGAAGCTGTTGCCTAACTTTTGGCAAACCACTTTGTAGCTTATTCCAACCCCTTGCCCAACGACTTTGGCGGAGGCGTTGCATCCACTGGGTTTCTGTGATAAAATCGACTGCGCGGCGCGTTTCTCCAAAAGTCGTAATGCGCGCAGGCGTAATTAATAATTGCGCATCAAAATCAGGTTGAATACTCACTAAACCAAAGCCATTAATAATGCACTGTTCGCGTAATTCGCGGAGAAATTTATCATCGGCATTTGGGAAAACGTCGCTGCCAATAGCTACCCACTGCTCATCGGCGTGATAGCGTTTAAACTGCTCCACCGCATAAATATAGCGGTAGCGATGACGAAAACGATTCATGAAAACATATGCCGCCAAAATCGCAGAAATGAAACCGATGATTCGAAAAATGCCACCCCAAATTCCCCATTGTGCAATATCAAATGCCTGCGTTCCTAATCCATAAGCGACCACCAACGCCGTCCAGATGGAGCCAATTGCCAAGCCATCCCAAATCATTTGACGGTACAAAAAGTGATACTTGACTTCGTCGCGAGTTAGAAAAGAAGTGGCTTCAAAAGTGGCGAGAAAAGGCTGATCTTGATCATCGGTAAACGAAAAAACACCATCTGCAATAATACCATCAGGCGTTTGCATATCTAATTTCCACTGCACATCGCCGTTGCGCGGTCGATAGCGGTAGTGCGTTTTGAGGAACGCTAAGGCAGCTTTTTTTATGTCGTCTTCGCTAATATTCAAATAAAAGTGGTGTAAATATGGTTTGAAAGTGGTAGTAAATCTAATTAAAATACTGATTACCAGTCTTTTAATACATAAACTGATTGCGTTCTATTGCTTGCTCAATATTACGAAAAAAATGCGAGTTGAGGATCTGTCCCTTAATTTGATGGCTACTTTTATAACCTCACCCTCGACTATATATACAGCCTTGCACTTGTCTGAATCGCTAGAAAATTATAAATTTTACGTTCTTTTTTTACGCTAGAAGTGAATGTCGCTCTACTTTTACATTTTACGCCGTGATTCTGCGGTATAGGCTATTTTATATTTTCTAAATGAACCTTTCCATCCAAACACCCACTTCACTCCTCGATCGCTACCGC
>JBGCES010000824.1:0-11987 GCA_045106545.1 Saprospiraceae bacterium | reverse complement strand
GTGAGCAAAGCTAAAATGAAGATTTTTTGACTCATGTTTTTATTTCAGTCAATTCAATTTTCCTTCCATCCAAATCTTTAATAATCGCCACATATCCCCACTCCGTTTGTTTAGGTTTACTGACAATTTCAATATTCTTTTTACGTAATTGCTCAATTAAATTATCCAACTCTTTCACTTCAAACCCTAATCGTAAAGAACGATCTGCAATCTTTTGACTTTTTAGCAAAGGATAAATTTCAAAAACGATATTCTCAATTTTAGTCGAATAATGCCAAGCCCCTTTCCCATGTCGATGATATTCAAACTCAAGCTGGAAGATGTTGTAAAACTCCGCTAATTCTTTTGGTTGATTCGTTCTGATGACTAAAAGGTTGAGTTGCATTTGATTCAGTTATTCTTTAAAAAGTCCTTTGCGCCTTAGCGTCTCCCGAATCGAGTTCGGGACAAGTTTTGCGTTCAATCAAATCTTAAAAAAATTCTCCAAAATCCGTTCTCCCACCTTCCCCGATTTCTCTGGATGAAACTGCGTCGCATAAAAATTATCGCGCTGTAAGCCCGCGCTAAACGGCACGGCGTATTCCGTCATGCCCATCGTAAATTCGTTGATTTCGGGATAATAACTATGGACGTAATAAACGTATTCGTTTTCTAAATCGCTCGTAAAAATGCCCGTTCCCGTTTGCTGAATCGTATTCCAACCCATGTGTGGCACTTTCATTTCGCGATTGGTCGGTATAAACTTTTTTACGCGATTGGGAAATACGCCAATGCAATCCGTATCGTTTTCCTCCGAATGCGCGCAGAGTAATTGCGCCCCGACGCAGATGCCCAAAACGGGCTGCTTTAAATTACGAATCAATTCATCCATGCGGCGTTCGCGTAGGTAACTCATGGTCGAACGCGCTTCGCCTACACCTGGGAAAATGACTTTATCGGCGCGTTGAATCGTTTCAAAGTCGTCTGTTAAAACGGCATTAATGCCTAATCTTTCCATGCAAAAAAGGACAGATTGGACGTTGCCTGCGTTGTAGTTTATTATTGCGATGTTCATATTTGGAGGACAGACATTCTTGTCTGTCAAGTTTAGTTTTGAAATTTAAGGTATTAGTTCGACAGGCAGGAATGCCTGTCCTCCATTAGAGCATCCCTTTCGTCGAAGGCAATCGCATATTATTAATATCCCGCCGCTTCGCCATTTTAATCGCCTTCGCGAAAGCTTTAAAAATGCCTTCGATTTTATGATGCTCGTTGCCACCTTCCGCTTTAATATTCAAGTTGCACAAAGCCGTATCGGAAAAGGATTTAAAAAAGTGCATAAACATCTCGGTTGGCATTTGACCAATCATTTCGCGCTTAAAATTTGCTTCCCATACCAACCACGGGCGACCACCAAAATCAATCGCCACTTGGACTAGTACATCATCCATCGGCAGGCAAAACCCGTAGCGTTCGATGCCCATTTTATCGCCTAATGCGGTACGAAATGCCTCACCCAAAGCGAGTGCCGTATCTTCAATGGTATGATGTTCGTCGATGTGTAAATCGCCTTTGACCTTTACGGTCAAGTCGCAACCAGAATGTCGCGCTACTTGATCCAACATGTGGTCAAAAAAGCCGATTCCTGTATCGTTATTGGCTTTGCCCGTTCCGTCAAGGAGTAATTCGATTTGAATATCCGTTTCTTTAGTAGTACGCTTGATGCTCGTTTGACGCGGAGGTAATTTTAAAAATTCGTAAATCGCTGCCCAATCGCGCGTCGTTAATGCAATCGTTTCATCCAGTTTTTTATCATTCACTTCGTCTGCGCCTAAATCGGGATCGGTATTAATCCAAATGCCTTTTGCGCCCATATTTTTAGCCAATTCCATATCCGTTAATCGGTCGCCGATAACGAAAGAATTAGCAATATCGTAATCGCCATTTAGGTAATGTTTGACCAAACCCGTTTGCGGTTTACGCGTCGGTGCATTTTCGTGTTTGAAAGTGCGATCGATTAATATTTCTTTGAAGGTGATGCCTTCATTTTCAAAGGCTTGCATGACTTTGTTGTGTGGTTTCCAAAAAGTTGGTTCAGGAAAAGAATCCGTTCCTAAGCCGTCTTGGTTGGTGACCATGACCAATTCGTAATCCAATTCCTGCACAATTTTAGTGAGGTATTGAAATACTTTAGGGTAATATTCCAATTTTTCTAGGCTATCCAATTGGTAGTCTTCGGGCGGTTCGATGACCATAGTGCCGTCACGGTCGAGGAAGAGGATTTTTTTCATAATGTAAAATGTAAAACGCTAAATATAAAATGTAAAAGTCCCGCTAAACGTTGACCAAGCGACTTTGCAATAAGTTGACAAATCGTTGATTCTCGCTGGGTGTGCCAACCGTTACGCGTAGGCAACCGTCGCATAAAACGACGGTGGAGCGATTGCGGATAATTACGCCTTGCTGGACAAGATAGTTGTACCAGTCGTTAGGATTTTCAATTTTAAATAAAAGAAAATTTGCCGCTGATGGATAGACTTTTTCTACTACTGCAATTTGTTCCAATTGCTCAATTAACCAATTTCGTTGTTCCAGAATCGTAGTATTCCATTCTGCGCGTTGTTGCTTATTTTGTAAAGCTTCCAGTGCTGCCGTTTGCGTTAATTGGTTGACGTTGTAAGGTGGTTTTACTTTATTGAATAACTGAATAATTGCTTTACTCGCGAATGCCATACCTAAGCGTATACCCGCTAATCCCCACGCTTTGGAGAAGGTTTGCAGCACGACTAAATTTGGATATTTTTCTAATAAAGTTGTACAACTCGGTAATTCAGAAAAATCAATATACGCCTCGTCCACCACTACAACTCCTTTGAATTTTTCTAATAAAAATTCAATGTCGGCGCGGTTCACGTCATTGCCAGTCGGGTTATTCGGACTACATAAAAAGAGAATTTTGGAATGCTGATTCGCTTCCGCTAAAATAGCTTTGGGGCGCAATTGAAAGTCTTCCGTAAGTAAAACCGTTTTGACTTCAATATCGGAAATAGCGGCGGATACCTTATACATTCCGTAAGTGGGCGGTACGGTTATAATATGGTCGCGTTGTGGTTCGCAGAATATGCGAATCAACAAATCAATCGCTTCATCGCTACCGTTGCCGAGGAAAATTTGTTCCGTTGGGACGTTTTTAATCGCGCTGATTTCTTTTTTCAATTGGCGTTGTAGCGGATCGGGATAGCGATTAAGTCCAGTATCAAACGGATTTTCGTTGGCATCCAAAAAAACGTCGGCTTTGCCTTTGAACTCACTGCGGGCAGAGGAGTAGGCAACCATTTTTTGGATATTGGGGCGGACTAATTTATTTAGATTAAACGACATATTTTTTTTATGCTAATAATTCTGCTAGATAAACAATTCCAAATATCCAGCCTGTGAATAAAGCGGTATATCCAATGGCGTAAAAAATTGCTAATTCTAATCTCCCTTTGGTTTCGTTAGATTTATAAAATACAAATTTCAAAGCGCGAAAAAATACCCAATACAACATCGACAAAATTATGAATATTGAAAACCATAAAACTGCCTCAAATACAATCAACAAAACCAAAAAAAGTATGGACATTGCTATCCAAAGGAATATGGATAAGATAATACCGCCAATATCATCACCCACGTCAACGCTTGGTAAATCTGGAGTTTCTCCCGATGTACCAATAAGATCTCCAGATTTAAAATCACGGTACTTTGGGAAATTATCGACTAATTCGACTCCTCGATATAAACCATAACTTAAAAATAGAAACAAGCAGGCTGCAATTATACTGAGTGATAAATATAGATTTGCGGTTACTGTACGGTTATAATTTATTCCAGACAAATAAACCGTTAGCACGGTTACTCCAATCACAATCAGAGAAACAGTGAATATTGATTTTCCTTTTAAATAGGTATGTTTAGCTTTCATTTTTATTAATTGTAGCTAACCGCAAAGTCACCGCATTTTTATGCGCCTCCAATTGCTCCGCCGCTGCCATTAATTCCACTGCTTTACCGATATTCTGCAAACCTTTTTTCGACAAACGCTGAAAGGTAATTTTCTTAACAAAAGAATCTAACGAAACACCGCTGTATGCACGCGCAAAGCCGTTGGTCGGTAAGGTATGATTTGTTCCAGAAGCGTAATCGCCAACGGATTCAGGCGTATAATTGCCTAAGAAAATCGAACCTGCATTGGTAATTTGCTCACCGAAACCTTCAGCGTCTTCTACGGCTAAAATTAAGTGTTCTGCCGCGTATTCATTGACCAAACTTAAGGCAGATTGTCGATCTTTCATTTCAATTAAAACACTGTTTTCCAATGCCTTGGCAGCAATATCGCGGCGCGGCAACTGTGCTAACTGCTTTTCAATTTCCTGTTCAACTTGAGCAATAAAGGTATTGGAAATAGCGACTAAAACCACCTGGCTATCCACACCATGTTCCGCTTGTGACAATAAATCAGCCGCAACGAAAGCAGGATTTGCCGTATCGTCTGCGCAGACCAACACTTCCGATGGACCAGCAGGCATGTCGATTGCTGTTCCTTGTTTATTGACCAATTGTTTAGCTGCCGTCACGTATTGATTACCCGGTCCAAAAATTTTATAAACCTGTGGAATCGTTTCTGTTCCGTAAGCCATCGCGGCAATCGCTTGTGAGCCGCCTACTTTATAAATTTGTGTCACGCCAACCAACTGCGCCGTGAATAAAATTGCAGGATTGACGCTACCATCCTTCGCAGGCGGGGTACATAAGACGATTTCTTTGCAACCTGCAATTTTAGCGGGAATGCCGAGCATTAGAATTGTAGAAAATAACGGAGCTGTGCCTCCAGGAATGTATAGACCAACTTTATCAATTGCTACATTTTTGCGCCAGCAGTTGATACCAGGCATGGTTTCTACGACTTCAATAGTTGGTTGTTGGGCGGCGTGAAAGCGTTGGATGTTATCGTAAGCAGTTTGGATGGCTGCTTTTAAATCAGCGGGAACGCTCGCCGTAGCTACATCAATTTCTGCTTCCGTTACGCGGAAATCAGCCATTTTAACACCGTCAAATCGCTCTGTGAATTTGCGCAAAGCGGCATCACCATCATCTTTAACGGCAGCTAAAACATCGCCAACGACGGTATCTAAATGTGCGGTGCTAAAAGTGGGACGTTTTAGAATGTCGCTCCAATCAGAAGCAGCAGGATTGATATATTTTTTCATAACTAACTTGGATTGATATTTTCAAATCAAACAACACTTAAAAAGCGCCGTCTGATGCGCGCAATAGACGAAATGCTGAAAATATCGTTCATTTTCTGCGGAGTTCATTGTACGTTTTAGAATAAAACGTGCGCTGTCAGGAAAACAGCGGACGTTGCTAGACGATCATTTTTTCAATCGGAACAACCAAAATTCCTTCTGCCCCACGCGCTTTCAAATCGTCAATCACTTCCCAAAATTGATCTTCACTCACTACGGAATGTAGCGCACTCCAACCTTTGGTCGCTAATGGCACAATCGTCGGTGCCTTCATACCTGGCAAAGCTGCACTCACCGTTTCTATTTTATTATTAGGAACATTGAGCACGATATATTTGTTATTTTCTGCCTTTTGTACTGCGGCTAGACGGAAAAGAATTTTATCTAAAATCGCCTGTTTCTCCGCAGTCAAATTTTTATTCGCAATCATGATTGCTTCGCTCACTAAAATGCGATCTACTTCTTTCAAACCATTAGAAAAAAGCGTACTCCCCGAACTCACTAAATCTGAAATACCGTCTGCCAAACCAATATTCGGTGCAATTTCTACCGAACCGCTAATTTTATGCAATTCCGCCGTTACGCCATTTTTACGTAAGTAATCGCCCGTTAATTTGGGATAAGAAGTTGCAATTTTTTTTCCTTGAAAAAATTGTACGCCTTGATAATCTACGCCCTTAGGAACAGCCAGTGATAAGCGACAACCTGCGAATCCCAGTTTGCGTAAAGTATTTACTTCACAACCCGTTTCATAAACCACATTTTCACCTAAAATACCTACATCGGCTGTGCCATCTTCGACGTATTGTGGAATATCATCGTCGCGCAAATAGAGAATATCAACGGGAAAATTAGTCGCGGAACTAATTAAACTATTGGCTTTACCCGTTTTAATTTTAATACCGCATTCTTTTAAGAGTGCGCGTGATTTTTCGCTAAGGCGACCTTTCTTTTGGATGGCGATTTTAATTCGAGACATGGAAAATATGGTTTGAAAATTGTTCGAGATTGTTCGAAGGTGGTTTGAAATAGAAAAGCGATTGTCGGTAATTAACTGACAATCGCTTTTTTAGTTGTGCAAATATAACATTTGCCTAACTGATGGATGACAGTCGGTAATGAAAATGGTGGTGATGGTGTGTCGTTTTTAACAACATTGCGTTATGGTTAAGGAAGTTAAGAGTTTTGAGTACAAACAAAAAAAGAGATTTACCGATAAATGGTAAATCTCTTTTATGAAAAATTGTTTTGAAAAAGATTTAATAAATCACCATCTATCCTTAAGGTATTGCGTTAAATGCGTGATGATGATGAATAAATAAGTTCATAAACAGTTTGAAATAAAAATTAAGTAAGAGTGGCAATTAAAAACTACCAACTTCAAACGAATAACTTTTAAAAAAGTGGTACCTCCAGGAATCGAACCAGGGACACCAGGATTTTCAGTCCTGTGCTCTACCAACTGAGCTAAGGTACCTTCGTTTCTTAAAACGAATCGCCTACTTTCGTAAAGCGAGTGCAAATTTATATGCTTTTTTCTAATTTAGCAAGGGAAAACGAATAAAACTTTGTAAATTATTTTTCGCAAACTTGTTTTGCATTGATTATCTGCTGATTATCAGCAAAAAATATTATTTGAATATGTTTCTGCGGCTTTTAGCTTTTCCGTTTTTAATGGCAGTGATTGGATGTCTTTACTTGGCTTGGGAGGTAGATAGAAGTTATGCTATCATTATTTTGCCACTTGTTTTAGTATTGGCATTGCTCTATATTTTTAGCCCACAGGTTGAATGGTGGCGGGCACAGAGTC
The DNA here is from genome assembly GCA_045106545.1 of Saprospiraceae bacterium. Taxonomy (GTDB): domain Bacteria; phylum Bacteroidota; class Bacteroidia; order Chitinophagales; family Saprospiraceae; genus JBGCES01. The sequence goes on along the minus strand of JBGCES010000824.1, from coordinate 4,907 downwards.
ATCCACCACAGCTAGATCGTGGGATGCGACTCTTATTAGAGAAGTATTCTATTTTTTATCAATCGTTAGATGAACGGGGACGTGAAAAGTTCCGTAATCGTGTGGTATGGTTCATCATGGCGAAAGAATTTCACGGTCAGATTATGGAACAAGTTCCCGAAGACATAAAGGGAGTTGTAGCTATGAACGCTGTCCACTTGACCTTTTATCAAGAAGATTACTTATTTAAAAAATTTGAAAATATTGTAATTTATGCACATCCCTTTCCTTCGCCACAATATTTAGAGCACTGGCATACTTCGGAAATTCACGTAGAAGACGGAGCGATTTTATTTTCAGCAGAGCATTTGATGCCGAGTTTTTTGAATCCCCAAAAATATTACAATATAGGCTTACATGAATTTGCTAAAATTCAGATTCTGACTTATTCAAATTTTGATTATCCAACAGGTGAAACTTTGAGCTGGGAAAAAATTGAAGCAATAAGTGGCTGGACAGAAGAATTTGTATCGGCATGGATTGGGCTACCAAATATTGAATTATTACCTGTGACGATAGTAGCGTACTTTACTTTTCCAATCGATTTTCAGCGAAAATCATCAGAGGTATTTAACCAGTTGCAAGCAATTTTTAATAAAAAAAATAGCCCACCTTTAAAAGAAAGGCAGACTACAAGTAGCTAAATCAGGATTCTACTTTTTTAGGTTTGATACCCAAAACGTATCTGAGGTTGAAACTAGAACGGCTGCAAAAATCATTATATTAATTGAGGAATTTAAATAATGTATTTAAAAATCGGTTACAGATTTTTTGGTAAGTTAATCTTTTAATAAGATTTTAGGACGTAATGATGATACGCAGAGGAACTGAACATTTGAAAATTATTAGAGTTTTAAAATAAGATGGTTACCAATTTGGTAATACCTGTATTGTTAAAAATTCTAATCATGAAGACTGATATCAAGCAAATCAATATTTACTATAATCCCGAAATTAATAAACATAAAAAGACTATCGCTCATGCGCAAAGTATTGGAAAAGTGCTCACCTTTTCATTTGACGAGATGCCTGAGGCGTACAATGTTTGGACAACTATTTACAACGGAATAAAAGATAATCCAAGCGCTATTTTTGATGATAAAGACGAACGATACGAAAGCATGGTAGGCGATGCGCCAATGTCATTCGACTCGTGGTATAAAATTGCAACGAATAATCCCGATTTGATTGATTCGCCAATTGCAATACGTGGAGAAGAGGTGGTGCTTTGTAAGCGTCAAACGGAGATTTATCGTTTGATGGATTCAGAGCGACCTAAAAAATACCCGCAATCAGCAGAAGATGGAACATTAGTAGGTCAGCCGCTAAAAGAAAATACGTTGTCGTAACGACATTGTGAAATTGCAGATAAATTATCAAGAGGCGAGTAGTTTTCTACTTGCCTTTTGTAATTTTGTGGTATGAATACACAAGATTTGATTGTCCGTGATTTCGCGCTAGAAGCACCCGATCGGGAATTCACAGAAGAGGAATTACTGGATTATATGGCAGAGGTCGTTGCCCAAATGATTGACCGCAAACCTGATTTTTTGTTCAGTTTACTCTATCGGTTGGATGTGGAAGAGCATAAAATAAATATGGCACTGGCGCCCGCTGCGGGTGAACCTGCGAATGTGGGTTTGGCGCGATTAATATTAGAACGGCAGAAGCAGCGGGTGTTCACGAAGCAGTTTTATAAGACGGAAAAATTGGATGATAATGATGATTTGGCGTGGTGAAATTTTTACTCCAATTCCGCCAATTCCATCCAAGCCAATTCCTTCTCTTCCAATTCTTCGTCAATTTTTCCAATCTCAATGGACATCTCCTGAATTTTATCAGAGCTTAAATCTGGATTATTAAACCCTTCGGAAATTTCTTGTTTGCGCGCTTCTAATTTGGCAATTCCTTTTTCTAATTTAGACATTTCTTTACGCTGGGCATAAGTCAGCTTAGGTTTTTCCTCAGCAGCTTCTTTGGCTTTACGATTCGCTTCCTTACGTTCTAATTCTGCGGCGCGATCTCGACTGCGCTCCTCGCGTTCTTCTTCTTTTTGAATCGTACGAAATTCACTATAATCGCCGTTAAAATCTTTGATTCTACCTTCTCCTTTGAACACAAAAAGGTGTTCGACGATCTTATCCATAAAATAGCGGTCGTGCGTTACAATCAGTAAACAACCGGGAAATTCTAATAAGAAATCTTCCAAGACATTGAGCGTTACAATGTCTAAATCATTCGTCGGTTCATCGAGAATTAGGAAGTTCGGATTTTCCATTAAAACGGACAACAAGTACAACCGCCGCCGCTCCCCTCCACTCAACTGGGATACGTAAACTTGCTGCTGTTTGCGATTAAAGAGAAAACGCTCCAATAGCTGCGGTGCAGTTAACTTTGCACCTTTGTCCAATGGAATGTATTCGGCAATATCCTGAATTACGTCAATGACGCGTTTGTCCTCGTCCAACTGAATACCTGCTTGCGTATAATAACCAAAAACAGTATTACCACCGACGACCACTTTTCCACTATCAGGACGAATTTTTTTGGTTAGTAATTTTAAAAAAGTAGTCTTACCTACTCCGTTGGGACCGACGATACCGACCCGTTCTTTTTTACGAAATTTATAATCAAATCCTTTAATTAAAACTTTGTCGTCATAAGCCTTACTAATGTTATGGCATTCCAAGATTTTCTTACCTAACCGCTGCCCTTTGATGTCAATCTGCATTTCTCCTTCTACGCGCCGACCGTGTACTTTATCATCCAGTTTATCAAAAGAATCTACCCGTGACTTAGCTTTCGTACTCCGTGCTTTGGGTTGACGGCGCACCCATGCTAATTCGCGTTTGAATAGCTTTTTATCTTTTTCAAAAGCAGCTCCTTCGATCTCCTGACGGATAGCTTTATTTTCTAAAAAAGAAGAATAGTTACCTGGATGCTTATAAATTTTACCGTAGTCTAATTCTAGAATATGGTTACAAACGCGCTCTAAAAAGTAGCGGTCGTGCGTCACCATGAAGAGGGTTAAATTGGGACGTTGGAGATATTCTTCTAACCATTCGATCATGTCGAGATCGAGGTGGTTAGTCGGTTCATCGAGAATGAGAAATTCTGGTTCTTCGATAATTATTTTGGCTAAAGCCAAACGTTTTTGCTGACCACCCGATAAACTACTGACCAATTGATCGAAATTGGTGATTTTTAATTTGAATAAGATCTCTTCAATTTTTGCTTCAAAATCCCACGCTTTTTGGTCATCCATCATAGAGAGTGCCTCCTGCATTTGCTCTACCTTTTCGGGTTCGAGCATCGCCCGCTTATATTTTTTGACGGCTTGAATCTGTGGATTATCCGATTCTAAAACGGCATCTAAAATATTATGGGACGGAACAAAATCTGGTTCTTGCGGCAACCAGCCGATCCGAATGCCTTTGCGCAATTCAATTTTATAACTTTCCCCTTCGGCAGTTTCACGTCCCGCAATTACTTTGAGTAAAGTGGTTTTTCCTGAACCGTTTTTAGCCACGAGCGCGATCTTTTCTCCTTTATTGATCGTCAAATCAAGGTTTTCGAAGAGTAATTTTTCGCCGTAGCTTTTGCGGATATTTTCTAGTGTTAGGTAGTTCATATTGGAGGACAGGCATTCTTGCCTGTGGAGTTTTTAATGGAAAAAAGTTGGGTTTTTTGGCAAATTTTGCATTGTTCGAGTAATGTCTTACAGACATTGTTCGTATTTTAACGTTAATACGTGCGATGTCTCGAAGACATCGTACGAAAGCGCTTTATTTTCTTCGCTTTAAATTTCATCTTGCCAAGATATGGAAGTATTACCTGAGCGTTTCACAGGCAGGAATGCCTATCCTCCAAGGCTGCCAACGCATAAAAGATCGTCGTCACATGCATCGCCTGCCATATCTCATTATCTCTTAACATCCGTTTCAACTCTTCCAAAGAAACCAATACCACATCCAACTGTTCATCTTCATCTAAATCTTGTTCGGCTACTTTTTTGCCGCCCGTCATCAGAAAACCGTAAGCTAAATTAGAGTGATTAGCGGGATTAGGCGATATACGATGGACTTGCTCTACGTGGTTAAAAACGTAGCCCGTTTCTTCTAGTAATTCACGGCGGATAGTTTCTTCAGGGTTTGCATCTTCGGCATCCATATTGCCGCCGGGTATTTCTAAAATAGTCTTTTTTAAACCGTGCCGATAGATACGTACTAAAATCACTTGGTTATCTTCCGTTAGTGCCAATGCATTTGTCCAATTAGGGTAATCAATGACATAATAAGGTTCAATGACTTGTCCCTTTGGATTTACACATTTTTCGGTACGAATACTCAGCCACTTATCGGCGTGGAGTACGGCGGAGGTTTCGACTTTCCAAGTTAGATCTTTCATAAGTACGGTTTCTTATAATAAAAAGACCCCGCAAATATCGCTACTTGCAGGGTCTTTCGTGGATAAATCATTCAAGAATTTATTTTTTAATCATGTCGTGCATGATATTTAAGGTTTCCTGAATGTAAATATCTTTCTGTACAGATTCGATCCAATCGGTATTTCGTGCCTCCTTACTTTCATCAGCATGAATGCTTGGCAAGTCCACTTCGATATTTTTTACTCCTTGATTGACTACATCATCAAACAAGTCTTTGTACTTTTTCGCTTCCGCGTCCTGCTTTTTCTCGTAAGTTTGATAAGCTTCTAAACTTAATGGATAACTACTGTCATCTCGTTGTTCTTTCAAACGCTTCGCATTATCATTTACCTTCTGAAAAATACTATTATCCTTTACGCGCGCTTCGCTATTAGCGCGTAAGTTGTCCAGATCGTTAATTTTGTAAACGTTCTGTGAATAA
>JBGCES010000823.1:0-15454 GCA_045106545.1 Saprospiraceae bacterium | reverse complement strand
ATCGGGTGCTTGTCCTGGCCCGATGTTTACGCTGGTAGGCAATGGCTTTACCGTAGTTTTAGTGGTGATTTTTAGCGCGGTATTAGGAACTTATGCCTACGGATTACTGCGTGATCGCCTACCGCATTAGAAGCATAAATGGCTGATAGTCAAAATTTTAATAATATAAAGCCGTAGTGATTTTAATTAATTACTACGGCTTCATAGTTTGAATCAACTTTATTAAACGGACAAGATTAGCAATGGAATTTTAGTCATCTCCATTTGTTTTGCAGTAGCACTTTCGTGCAAAAGGGTAGCAAATAGACCACGTTTTTTACGGAACATACAAATCAAATTTGCTTGCCGTTTTTCCGCAAAACGGATAATATTATCCGCAAGTTCACCTGAATTTATTTCATAATATAAAGAAATGTGATCCACCGTTTCCCATTGTTCCATAACACGGACGTTCTTTTCTGTTATAAAATGATAAATGTGGATATGCGGAGAAAACATCCCAATCAGAGCGGCTAAATTATCGACCGCACCAATATTTTCATAAGCATCTTCATCTACAGGGCAAATCACATTTTCAAAAGGAGTAAACTTACTTTCAGGCGGAATAGCAAGTACTGGAACGCTGGTATGTTCGATTAGCTTTTTAGTCGTATTTCCCAGTAATCGGCGCCTTAGATTATTTTCTCCTTGCGTACCCATTACGATTAAATCATACCCATCTTCACTATGTTCCGCCAAGGTTTTGATTGCTTCATGCGGTACACCTTGTAATAGCTGGTAATCAATTTCACTTTCGGTTGAAAGCGATCCTTCTACCCATTCCAATTCCTTTTTCATTTTCACTTCTACTTCATCACGTCCGTAAGCGTACAAACCCGTACTGCTATACATTTTGTAGCAATACACCAAAGTGAGTTTTGCATTTATAGCTTTCGCTAAATGTGCGGCGTAAGCTACCGCATTATCGGCTACTGTAGAAAAATCAGTTGCGGCGATAATTTTTTTTATCCGTTGTTGAGCTGCCATGTTTATCAGTTTACGGCTCGCAGCATTTAAGCGAGCTATTACGAATATTATTATGCAATAATACTCGTTAGGACAGCTAACTACGGTGACTTATATCATTTGTCAGAAGTGACTTTTGTTAAAAAAAAAGATTGGTGGAGAATGCTAATTCAGTGAATTGCGTTTGGCGCGCCAAATTTTGAAGTAATCATATAGCCAGTTTCCTACAAAAACGATGGCGACATAGCCCACAAACTTGATGATCAGGAACAATATAACTATCAAATGATATGAAGATTCCATGGTTATTGGATTTAGATGAAATAATTAGAGTTGAATAGCTACAATATAAAACAAAATTCACACTTATGAAAATAAAAAAGAGCAAGCTGCACACTGACAACTTGCTCTTTTACCTTTATTTTAAGGAGAGTCTATTATTTCCGACCATCACCTTTACCATAACCATGGATTTTCTTATCAATTAAATCACGTGGGGATAAGTTTTCATAGCCTCGATCTTGCATTTTTTGGACAAACCGCGCATCAACACCATGAATTTTCATTTGAATCAAATCACGGACATCCACATTCTTATAACCTACATCTTCTAAGTTATTAATATAGTTACTATCCACATCATGAATAGATAACTGGGTCAAATCCCGACTGCTTAAGTTATCGTAACCCTTGTCTTTCATTTCTGCTACAAATCTCGCATCTACATCGTGGATCGCAAACTGAATTACATCACGGGTGTCCAAATCGTTAAAACCTAAATCACGTAGTTCTTTTAAATAGCCTGTATCCACATCGTGAATGGAAAACTGTACAATATCTCGCGCGCTAATATCAGTAAAACCTGCTTCACGTATCTCCCGAATATAGCGAGCATCTACATCATGAATCGCAAATTGTACAATATCTCGGTCACTGAGATCCGTATAACCCATATCGCGGACATCTTTAATAAAATCCGTATCCACATCATGGATAGCAAACTGTACGATTTCATTCGCACTCATGTCTGCAAAGCCGTTATCACGGATTTCTTGAATATAACGCGCATCCACATCGTGAATCGCAAACTGTACAATTTCATTTGTACTTAAATCATCATAGCCCATATCTCTCAGTTGCGTAACGAAATCTCCATCTACATCGTGGATAGCAAACTGAATAATATCACGATTAGAAATATCGGCAAAGCCGTAATCTGCGATTTCTTTAGCATAACGCGCATCTACATCATGAATCGCGAATTGAATAATATCTCTAGTACCTAAATCGGTGAAACCCGCATCGCGAATCTCCGTGATATAAGCTGCGTCCACATCGTGAATCGCAAATTGAACAATATCGCGCGTATCTAAATCATCAAAACCCGCATCACGTAATCCACGAATATATTCAGGTGTCACATCGTGGATATGAAACTGAATCATATCGTCTATATCCATATTGTTGAACCCATAATCTGCATATACTTTCAGATTCCGTTTAAATTCTTTTTGCCCGATGTCATGATGGCCGAGTGCGCGTAAATCTTTGGTGCTCAAAGAGTTAAAACCCGCATCTTTTAAATACTGAATGTATGCTCTATTCATATCAATAAATACGAAGTGGAACATATCATTATCTTTTATGCGTGTAAAACCCTGAGATTCTAAATAGGAACGAAATTCTTCATTAGGCTCAAACTTGAGTTCGCCTTCGCCCTTACCATTCTGAATATCGCCCATAAAGGTGATTTTCCCAGATTCGTTACTGACATCAAAAGCCACGTCATCGCCTTCGGGTAAGGTTGGAAATTCAGAACGGGGCAAGGTACGTGACATCATCCAGTTGTGCCCACTACCATTTTGACTGATGGAAATATGGATTTTATCACCTTTTACTTTCAGTCGCCAGTAAGCGTCTTCTAGGTCGGGATGATCATTGCTGTTAAAATTAAATGAACCACTGTCATCATCGTCATCGGTATCAAAATTGAACTTGAAACCGTTTTTATCAATTTTGATAAAGTTCTTACCGTCTTCAGATAGCTTCATTTTAAAGCCGTCTTGTTCATTGATATTGATAAAGCCACCTTCACCATCTTCCGAAAATTCCATTTTGAATCCGTTTTCATCAATATCGATAAAAGCGTTATCTGTACCTTCGGATAAATTCATTTTAAATCCATCTTCTTCATTGATGTTAATAAAACCGCTTTCGCCTTCACCGCTAACGCGCATTTTAAAACCATCTTCATTAATGACAATGACTCCGCCTTCATCACCTGCGATGATGACTTTAAACGTATCTTGTTGATTGTAAATCAAGCCCTTACCATTGTGCTGGAAGTTAATTTTTTTACCGTCTCTGGTAAGAATTTTCGCTCGTTTTTCTTGGACATTGATGTATTCGATATTTCCTAGTTCTAAGTCACCAGGAGTTTTATTATCTGCTTTAGCTTTCGATTTGTCCTTTGTTTTAGTTTTGTCTTTGTCTTTATCCTTCTTCTTATCCTTTTTGTCAAGGTTGTCAATTACAGTAAATGAGGTATTCTTATCCTTTGCAGTCACATCATTTAAGGTCAAGATAGAAAGACCTAAAACGGGAAGTAAAAAAAGATATTTCCAGCTGGATGCCAGCGATGATTTCTTAATATTCATCATTTTAATGCGTTGTTTTAGCGTTGATTGATTGTAGTTCGTCCCAAGAGTCAGTGGATGGTGTGGAACTGCAACTTTCAACAAGTTCATTTGGTACGATTCACGTCGGGTGCCACGGTGTAACATGACCGAGTCTGTTAAATATTCAAGATTGTCCTCCACCGCGCGGCGATACCACCATGCAAAAGGATTGAACCATTGAGCGATTTTAAGTACTTCGGCTAATAATATATCAAGACTGTGTTTTTGAGCAGCATGGATTTTTTCATGTTCCAGAATTTGCTCGTATGTTTCCCACTCGTATTGAGTTGGATTAATAAAAATATGGTTGAAAAAAGAAAAAGGAGGACGATCGTCGGATAATTCAACAATAGTAAACTTTCCGTCTTTTATCATTGGATTTTTGAGGCGCATAAATAGTAAACCAATGCACTGAATCAAAAAATTTAAACCAAAAATAAGTATGCCTAATAGATAACCGTAGATTAAGATCTGTGACCAGTTACTATTGATATATGTTATGAATTTATTTTCCTCAGATGAAATTTTCTTTTGTGTTTTAGATTGAATAATAGTTCCTGTTTCAATTACATTTTTATCCTCTTTTTCTACTTGTAGATGCACTCCATCTGTTTTGAGCTGCATTGGTTTTATTGGGGTAATAGGCGGCGGCGGTGCAACAGGTGGAGAGGGAGGAGGTACTACAGCTGCTACTGGCTGTGGTGCGATTGGCTCACAGTTTTCAGGATTATTACCAAAATTCAAACCTAGCGACAGACGCAATGACCAAGTCGGCGGCACATGTAAGAGTGGCAGCAGAAAGATCATGATCATACTCGCAAGTAGAATAGAGCGATTGAGTTGGTAAAAAGTTTCTTTTTTTAGTAATAGTACATAGCTGATGTAACACAAGGCTAATAAAAGTGCTACGTGTAACAAATAGGGCATGACAAATATGATTTGAATGTAGTGTAAAAATGGTTTGGAGGTGGTTATAAATAGTTAAAAGATGTGCGATGGTCGTTTCAAAGAGAGCGAGATTTATCGTCAACTATCAACCGTCCTTTTCTTTAATCATTTTTACAATGTCTTCTAATTCTGCGGGACTTATTTTTTCTTCTTTTGCAAAATACGCCACCATTTTCCGAAAGGAATTATCAAAATAACCCTTGACTACATCGCCGATAGCTTTCTGCTGATACTCTTCTTTCTCAATAAGTGGATAGAACTGATGCATATTGCCGATCTTTTTATAATCTACAAATCCACGTTCGTTTTTCAGAATCTTAATGATCGTTGCTACCGTATTGTAGTGAGGTTTGGGTTCGGGAAATTCTTCAATGATTTCGCTGATAAACGCTTTATCAAGTTTCCACAAAATTTGCATGATCTCTTCTTCGCGTTTCGTTAATTTTTGCATAATAGAGCACAGACAATCTGGTCTGTAAAATTTGTGAAGCAACTTGCTTCGATGATAAAAAGTGTAGCAATACGTGAATCGTAACCTTTAAATAGAATCAACTTGAATACCTCCACTGACCTGATGCTTCAAGATGAATTTAATTCGGCTATGCAGACGATTTTTGTCGTTCAGTTTATCCATGTAGTGATGAAGAATTAAATTTACATTTTTGATTCTTCAAAGTTCCTATGAATTATACTAATAGACTGAATTTTAAAGAAATAGCTGCATGCTTTTCTCTGATTACTCTTGCAAGTTAAAACTAATTTTTTAGTATTGCAACTAAAATTTTAGTATTTCTACTAATTTTTTAGTTTTTAGCTTAAATTTTAATTGCAATTACTGCCTTTTTTCTAGCTTTAAGTAAAACTAGTAGACGGCTTTTTTTTAGGTTAAAAACCTACTTTAAGTGCCCTATGCTGGTTAGCTAGAAGACATATTTAATCTTTTTGTCAAAAAAAACACATTGTATATCGTTTGAATACTTGTGCAAACAATTGTATATCAGTTGTTTATAAATAAAAATATCCATGTTGTTTAATTCGCTTTAAAGGTGGAAAAAAATTAGAACGATTTTTGCCTTTGAATACGTTGATTCCCTCCCAGATTGATTCTACACTAACGAATCAGCTTATTATCCTTGTCATTTCCCTCCCTTGATAAAGTTGATAATATCATAAACTACGGACTAGTTTAGTCTGTAATTTATTCATCAATTAACAACAAATATTTTTATTATTTATACTTTTTACCCTCCTGTAAAGTCACAATACTTATAAATTTTTTTAGACCAACATTCGCACCCCCGCGAAGTCTTTCTACAGCACATTAGCATTGCATTATGATTCTAAACACTACACTAAAAACTTTTCTTACGCTTTGTTGCCTCAGTATTGCACACTTGCTGACTGCACAGATCCAATTCCAGATCGACCTGTTAGACGATCAATCTACTTACGAGGTTTCGTATGTACCGATTGTGGATTGGAATGTACAGCAGACAGTCACCAATACTTCGCAAGTCGTGATCGCAATGCCTTCGGGGGGATTCGATGTCAGTACGGCTAACATCGTTAACCTCAAAGGAACGTGGGCAGTAGGTAGTCCCATCGTACGGCAACCTGCCGAAAATCCAACAATGGATTACATCTACTTCAATTTACAATCACCTATCATTGGGGAAACCTTTCAGGCAGATGTAGCTATTCCACTCTTTCAATTCACGAATTCTGGTAGCTGTACTGGCGCGTTAGAATTAATGGATAATGTAAATGACCCGTTTTTACCACCTAATAGTTTAGATTTAAATATCGGTCAGCAGGTCGGTATTTCGGGTGCTGGACCAGGTGTTAATGGTTATGAACGCAATATCAACCTTGGTGCAGCCAATTGTAACCTACCCGATTGCGAAATTGTAATCAATTATATCGATTTTACTAGCCCAACTGCTTGTGGTGTAGCAGATGGAACGATTACGATTAGTGCTAGAAATGGTACTGGTGTACCGCTGCAATTTACCATCAACGACGGATTAGAATGGGTAACAGATACTGTATTTACTGGATTAAGTGCAGGGCGCGATTATAATATTGGTGTACGTGACGCTATTGCGATTTGTGAAGTTGATGGGGGAGTGGTTAGATTGCGTGCGCCTCTGGCTGCAGCAGTTTCTCCTACGGATATTTCACATCCCTCTGCTTGTGGAGCTAGTGATGGTCAGATTACCATCAACGCTACTACGGAAAATAGTGCACCTTTAGAATATAGTATTGACGGCGGACAAAGTTACCAGACCCCCGATCGATTTACAGGATTAGCTGGTGGACGCTACGATCTTTATGTGCGAAATAATCAAAATAATTGTGAAGTATCTGCTGGCGAAGTTACACTGGTTGATTGTGATGGTGGCGGTCCAGTTGCTTGTCAAGTAGAATATCAAATCATTCATCAGAGTGATGGTAAATATGTCGTTTCCTTAATTCCTGCTGATGATTATCCTGGTCCTGCTAATCGTACAGATGCTGGACGTGTTACGATCAAAGTACCAACGGGCGGTTTTCAAGTTGAAAATTTGACCATGTTAGTCAATGGTGTTAATTGGCAATTAGGTGCTCGGTTTGATGCGCCTGCTGAGGCAGCTGATTTCGATTATATTAATGTAGATTTAGCCAGTGCTGGCACTCAAAATATTATCTATCAAGCAGACCAGCGGGTAGATTTATTTTCGTTTGAAAACAGTGCAATTTGTGTACAAGATTCGGTTGCTTTGATGGATAATGAAGAAGATCCTTATGCTTCCGCAAATAGTGATGTAGGGCAGCAATTGATTCTTGATAATACGGGCGTAACAGGTCTAAAAGTATGTGTTGCACTCGCTGTTCCTGCACCCAATCATGCCTCGACTTTGACCGTCAATACCACTGACGAAAGTTGCGATGGGAATGACGGAGTGATCTCAATGTTGGTAGATAATGGAGTACAAATGGAGTATTCCATCGATAATGGGACAACTTGGGGTACTGCTGGGACGATTTCTGATGCTACGGCAGGTGATTACAATATTATGGCGCGTGAATTAGCGCATCCAGCTTGTGTGCTTACTTACGAAAATAACCCCGTAACTATCTCACAAACCACGGATTGTACCCCAACAGCTTGTACGAGTGATGTGATTTTCCATTTAGATAAGTTAAGTGATGGACGTTACCAAATTGCGTTAACGCCAAACTTTACCTACGGTATTCCATTGAACACAACGAGTACCATGAATATCACGGTACGTGTACCCACAGGTGGTTTTCAAGTAGCGGATTTGACAAGTTTGATTACGGGTGTTTCTTTTGCCGTAGGTGGTCGTTATAATGCACCCGCAGAAGCACCTAATTTCGATTACATCATTTTCCGCCTCACGAGTACTGCTACGAGAGATATTTTCTATTCGGCAGGTATTAAAACGCCACTTTTTACTTTTAATAATGGCGGTGGTTGTGTTGGAAACGAAGTAGAATTAACACCAAATGATAGCGATCCTTTTTACCCACCAAATAGTGAAAGTGCCGCTTCTGAACAAGCCATTACCATCTTAGGTGCAGGCGATGCGATTGCAGCTTGTGTAGAAAATCTAGGTGCATCTATTTGTGAGGCAACGGGTCTAGTGACCGAAACGCATACACAAACAATTTCCAGGACTGAACCTACCGAAATTTGTTTACAAGAATACATTGATTTATCAGGAGCAATTGGTACGGTGAGCGTTGATCCATCGGTGACTGACGTAAGTGTAGGGACAGAGGATGGAAGCGATTGTGTGTTGATTACACCCTCTCCTAATTTTGATTCCAATATTGAATTTTATGTCCTTCACTGCGATGCCAGTGATGGAAATATTTGCGATACAACTTATATATCACTCTGTCCCGCCATCGATGCAGGACAAGATCGTCAAATCTGTCTCGGGCAACCCGTCCAGCTAGCAGCGACGGGCGGTTCAGGTACATTTAGTTGGTCACCCACAGATGGGTTGAGCTGTACCGATTGTTCAAACCCAATGGCGGATCCAGCAGTTTCTACTACTTATACGGTTACGAATAATGATGGTATTTGCAACAGCAGTGATGAGGTACGCGTCAATGTATTAGTGGCTCCCATCGCTGGTTTTACGAATACGACTGTTTGTGCAGGTGAGCTGACTACTTTTACTGACGCTAGTAATTCTAGTCGCGCAGTTACAGGTTGGTTTTGGGATTTTGATGATAATAGTGCTACTTCCGCCGACCAAAATCCTACTCATACATTTTCCGCAGGAGGTGATTACAATGTCACTTTACGTGTGCAGACACAGGATGGCTGTATCGGCGAAATCATGCAAACGGTAACTGTTACGGGCACGCCAACTATTACGGCAGTCAGTGAAGTAGATGCCGATGATTGTAGTACTGCGAATGGAATTATTGAAATAGTAGCCTCTGGAAATGATTTAGAGTATTCGATTGATAATGGTAATGTTTGGGCTGGTAGTGGTCGATTTATTGACCTTGATGCAGGTGATTACAATATTTTAGTACGTGAACGCAATAGTACTTGTGTAGCGACTCACAGTGCTAATCCAGTTACGATTCAGAGTCCAGCTGCTCCCGCAGTGACGACACCAATTACCGATCAGAGCGTTTGTGTCGGTGAGGTAGTTCCGATTTCCATTAGTTTGGATACCGATATTATGAGTTATCAAATCACCACTAATGGTGACTTTGATACGGATGATGCCACCCTCAATACTTTGATGTTCAACGCTTTAGCGACTAACGCGACCAATGACTTTACAGTAGAATTTACCGTAGCGGGTGGTTGTACGGTATCAGAAAACTTTATTATTACTCAAAAATCTCAACCCGTTGCTAGTTTTACTGCGACAGATGCGGCTTGTGGTTCTGGTGATGTAACACTTACGTTCGATGGCACAGCGAATACCAATGCGACCCTAACGTGGGATGTTGGTACAGCATCGGTTGTTTCATCTAGCGCGGCAACTGCGACTGCACCTGCGGGCGCAATTTATGTCGTTAATTGGGCAACTAATGGTGACCAAACCGTTAGTTTAAATATCGATCAAGAGGGTTGTATCGACCAAACGGATCAAACAGTAACAGTAGCAGCTTCTACTTTACAAATTACGGCGGTAGCGACGGATATAGATGAATGTGATGCGGCTAATGGAGAAGTAAACTTGACGGTAAGTGGTAATGCAGCGGATTATACCTATGCTTGGACTGGACCAAATAGTTTTTCTGCTACCACGCAAAATCTTAGCGATTTAACGACAGGTACTTATTCCGTAGTCGTAACTCAGACTGCGACTGGTTGTACTGCAAATGCAAGTGCTACCGTCAATTCTACGGCAACGCCATTTACTATTAATTTAGATAAAAAAGATATTTCACTTTGTGGCGCTGATAATGGCGAAATTGTGGTGCAACTAGATGGTGATCCTGGCAATTACTCTTTTGACTGGACGGGGGATAATGATTTTACGGCAAGTACTCAAACAATCTCTGGATTAGCAGCTGGCAATTATAGCGTAGTTGTTACAGAAACTGGATCGGGGTGTTCCGCTACAGCCTCAGCGACGATTGTTGCGCCTATTGATTTAGAATTAGTAAATGTCTCTAAGACAGATACCGATGGCTGTGGTGAACCTAATGGTACGATTAGTATCGAAATTTCGGGTGGTACTGCGCCCTACACTTATGACTTAGCGATTGGGGTGGTTTTAGTGACTGATAGTGGTAATCAAACGGCTTATACTTTTACCGATGTAGCTGAAAATACTTACCAAGTGCATGTGACGGATGCGAATGGTTGTTCCGTGACGGAGGAAGTGGAAATTATTACCAATAATGATAATGCGCCACAGTTAGCACTGACCGACCAGATAGATGCCAATTGTGGTGAAACGGTAGGCAGCATTAACGCAGCGGTTACGAACGGGAATGCTCCTTTTACCTATACTTTATTCGTAGGAGATGAAGAAGTAAGCGAAGAATCTTCTAGTGCTAATGAATTCCTATTTAGCAATTTAGCAGCAAATAATTACCGCTTAGTACTTACGGATGATAACGGTTGTACGGCTGAAGAAACATTCACTATTGCTGGTGGAAACGCTTTAGCAAATGTGACGATTAATCCTACTGATCCTGACTGTTACCGCCAAAATGGAATTGTTCGTTTACGCGAACTTCCATCTGATGCAACGGTCATCTGGTATGATGCCAATGATGTTGAAATTGATCGAGATATTAATGTCTTAACGGATGTAGGTGAAGGTACTTATCGCGCCCTTATCACAGCTAGTGGTTGTGAAATAACGCTGGAAGCAACGATTGCTTCGGAAGGCTGTCTAGAATTTACGACAGATACTTTACGCATCACTTTAGACTATGAAACGGAGGCAGATATTTGCGTAGATATGCAAGTAGAATCTGATGCCACTCCAACTAGCGTCGATGTTTGTGGTTTTAATAATCAGCAATTGGAAGTAACACAAGTAGAAGGTAGCGATTATTGTTTTAATTTAAATCCAGCGGATGAATACTTTGGCGTAGCTGAACCAGTTTGTGTGGTTCACTGCTTCGAAGACCAAGGCGTAACAATTTGTGATACGACGATTATTGCGGTTACGGTCAACGCGCCAGAAGATGTGGTTTGTGATGTAGTGATTCGAGGTATGTTTACCAATCGAGCTACTTGTGAATCGCCTAATGGTTCAGCGCGGGTAGAAATGGAAGGAAGCCCTGTTGACTTCCGCTACGAGTGGAGTACTGGAGCAACGGGTACCGCAGAAATCGATCGAGTTACTCCAGGTGAATATATTATCACAGTCACGGAGATCGCTACGGAATGTTTCGTAGTGGATACCTTCTTAGTGGGTAATATTCCTGCACCAACCGCGACGTTAACGGCTACAGATACCAATTGTGACGGAACGGGCGGAGCAGTCAATTTAGCGATTGAAGGCGGTTCTCCACCATTCCAAATTACTTGGGTAGGTGCAGCAACGGGTCTGGAACAAGATATCATGGATACTTCTTTTGATTTAACTGATTTGCCAGCTGGGGACTATACTATTGAGGTTCAAGATATTTATAATTGTTCTTCCATGATGGATATTACTGTTAATCAACCGACTAGCGACCTCAGCTTAGCCGTCAATACGATGACCGCAGTAGATTGTGAAAATGTTACAGGAAGTGCTACGATTGACGTTAGTGGTTTTAATACGAATTATCAGCTTACGCTAAATGATGAAGCATTAACTGATTTTACGGATCAGAGTACTGTTGAACTCGCTGGATTAGCAGCAGGTGATTATACTTTAAATATTCAAGATGCTTCAAGTTGTACTTCAACGCTAGATTTTACCATTGCAGACGAAGGCACATTGGAGTTAACGGAAGCTGCGGTTACTGCTGCTGGAACATCTTGCGCGGATGCGACGGATGGTGGAATTAGTTCTGCTTCAGACGCCGTTTATACTATTAGAACAGCAGGAGGTGAGACGATTGGACAAACGCCTCAAACGGAACTCGCAGCGGGTAGTTATTTTGTGATTCAAACCGAAGGCGCATGTACGGATAGTATCAACGTGACAATTGAAGCTGGCGAAGGTATTTCCTTAGCAGCAGATGCAATAACCATTGCTAATACTTCTTGTGGAGATGCAACTGATGGTGGAATTACTTCGGCTACAGACGCCGTTTATACGATTAGAAATGCAGCGGGTGAGACGCTTGGTGAAACGCCAGTGACCGATTTAGCAGCAGGAACTTATACGGTAGTTTTTACTCAAGGTGCATGCGCGGATAGCATCACGGTAGATGTCGAAATGACGACTGAACTAGAATTTACTATGGCTGAAGTTTCCGTAGAAAATATTAGTTGTAATGGTGAAACGGATGGTTCCATTAGCGCAGCGGGCGATGTAGCCTTTATGGTACGCAATAGTAATGATGAAGAAGTCGGGATGACTCCCCAAATGGGATTATCCTCTGGAACTTATACATTGGTTAAAACGGATGGTGATTGCTCCGCTACTTTGGAAGTAGTTGTGCTTGAGCCATTGATTATTACTGCCGAAGTAGATTCGCGCCCCGAAAGTTGCGAAGGCAATAACGGTTCAATTTCACTTACTGTCACTGGCGGTACAGAGAATTATACTTTTGCTTGGTCAAACGATATTAGCGACAGCGAAGTAGCCAGTAATTTATCCATTGGTACTGATTATGCGGTAACGATTACCGACGAATCGGGCTGTGTGTTAGAATTGGCTGGCATCGAAGTGACTTCAATTTGCGATGAAATACCATGTGATCCCGTGTTCTCGCAAAATCTAATTGAAATGGAAAGCGAAGAGTCGATGGTCGCAGTTTGCTTACCAGTCGGTGAAACGGATTTAGCAGATTATGATTTGATTTTAAACGGAGAAAATCTCAATCTTACGTTGACGGAATGTACGGATGGACAAAGTGTTGAACTGGCTAATCCAGCGACGCACGAATTGATCATTATTGCTGCGGATGATTGTGCTGATACGATTACTATCGTTTTAACGCAACCAATAGTTGAAGCGCCCTGTGATGCAACTGTAATGGACGAAACGGTTAGTTTAGATACCAAAAATTGCGAAGCACAGGCGGATTACTGCCTGCCGATCAGCGATTTGACAAATATCGAAATTCGCGATAACGGGACACTCTTAGCAAATGATTTCATGACCTGTAATACTGGTTTTTCTATTCCGTTGATGGCTGGGACACACGAACTCATCATTACGGATACGTTAAACAGTTGTATGGATACCGTAAATGTTACGGTAAACGGGATCTGTAATCAAACGCGTGATACGCTCTTCTTAGAAATTGATGTGGATGAAATGCAAACTGTTTGTCCTGATACGAGTCAATTATTAAGTACGCACATCTTAACCGATTTGGATTGTTTTGATAACAGTACCAATAACGCCGATTTCACGATGACTGAAGATGACTGTATTGAGGTTACGGGTGTAGCAGGCGGTATGGACGAGATTTGTATCATTATCTGCGACAACACAGGTATTTGTGATACCAACATGCTAGTCGTAACGGTCACTCAAGATTCGATTGTCGATCCTGGCAATGATGATTTTGTGATTCATACGGGTTTCAGTCCCAACGATGATGGCATCAATGATAAATTTACTATTCAAAATATTGAAGATTTTCCGAATAGTACACTGGTCGTTTACAATCGCTGGGGACTTCGCGTTTATCGTTCAGATAACTACAATAATAATGAAGCCTGGGAAGGAACATTTGAACAACAATTACTACCTGACGGCGTATATTACTACTTCTTAGATCGCTCTGACGGTGAACGTATGTTTGGTTCGATTACGCTAAGGCGATAAATTGCTTCTGCCGAACTTTTGCTCGGTTAGTGGTATAAAAAATCCGATTCATCTGTTGTAGGTGGATCGGATTTTATTTGTTGAGGGGATTTGCAAATAGTAAAATAAATATCATAAAACTATTCTAGATGCGAACGGGTTAAAAACATCGCGCGAGCATTTGGTGGGTAAACTTGGTGCCAGCGGATAATACTTTAAAAATTAACTTTTCAGGAACAATTCAAAGTGATTATCGCTCTTCTACTATTTCTGAGGGATTCCAAAATGCAGTTAAGACGAAATTTAATTATTAGTGTTTATGTACAGAAGACTTGACTTCATTATTGCTGTCATTCTAACTTTCATAGTCGTAATTGTTAACGTTAGAAGACTGAATAAGATTTATAATGATTTAACCGAAAATAGAAAAGTCACTGTTGGAGTGACTAATGGATTAACATATGGTGGACAAACTGGTAGATATATAAATTATGAGTATTGTGTAGGCAGCAAAACATATGAATCCAAGCAACATTCATCTAACTGGAGTTCTATTGACCGTAACGGCGGAAGATTTGTATTAGCTTATGATTCTACTAAGCCAGAACTACATTTCATATTATTTGGAATGTTGGCAAATGATTCTCTATGCACTAGTATTGATAAAAAGATAGAGGATTTAAAATTAGATTATTGGGATTTTATTTGGAATAAAGGACTCTGATTCCCGTTGGAAGTAACTATGCTCGGGCGATGTTTTCAATTTGTCCGTGTTGCGGTGGGCAAGTATTTAAATTCAAAAAAAGTGTTCTTTGGTAAATATAGTGATGATAAGAGAGAAGTAAGGGGGAGTAGCTTTTGCTGCGAATTACACACGCCTGTCGGAAATGAGGCGCGAGCGATATGGTGAGAGATGGAAGACTGGGGACGAGCGGTAGAAAACTGTTCATTCACTTACTAATTTATTAGGGAAGTAAAGAAATTGACAGAAGGGCAAGCAAAAGCGATTATAGGTTTTTTAAATTCTTTACGAAACATTAATATTAATGCAAGAAAAACACAGGAAGATATCAATGAAAAGAATTAATAGCAAAAGACAAAAGGCATTGATAGTGATGAATAATTCTAAAATTTACAGATTCATTTTACCTATTGTGCCATTCGGAGCAATATTCAGTTTGCTTTCTGCAATTATTTTAGATATAAACATATTATTGGATCTAGCGATTGGATTGTTTATTGGATTTATCATATCTGAAATAATATATTCCAGCAGTTCGCACGATAAATTAACAAATATTATCAAGTAATAATTTAACGATAAATTTATCATTGTTTTTTGTCAAAATCTAGTATTCAAACTAATTTCAAATCACACATATAGAAGTAAATTAAAATTGAATGCTATTT
>JBGCES010000822.1:0-1901 GCA_045106545.1 Saprospiraceae bacterium | reverse complement strand
TTAACCATCGTCGCTTTTTGATGTTCGTCCAATTCGATGACTTGCTTTTTCGATAGTTCATCTAGCGCCAACTCTACCATCCCGACTGCACCTTCTACGATTTTGAAACGGGCAGCGACAATTGCTTCTGCTTGCTGTCTTTTGAGCATGGCGCTCGCTATTTCGGGCGCGTACGCCAAATAGCCAATTCTAGCTTCTAATACCTCAATTCCAGAAATCGCTAAGCGTTCTGATAGCTCTCCTTCCATCGCTTCGTTGACTTCCTGCATGCCCGAACGCAGCGTTATTTCGGTTTGTTCATCATCAAAATTATCGTAAGGGTAAGAACCCGCTAGTTTTCTGACCGCCGCATCCGTTTGAATTTTCACAAAACTCTCATAATAATCTACGTCAAAAGCCGCTTTGTAGGTGTCTTTCACCCGCCACACTAGAATCGAACTGATGAGAATAGGATTTCCTAATAAATCATTGACTTTGATTTTCTCACTATCAAAATTTCGCGCCCGCAAAGAAATCGCCTGCTTCGCATAGAATGGATTCGTCCAAAAGAAACCATTTTTCTTAACCGTTCCCTTATAATCTCCAAATAAGACTAACACCTTAGAATCATTCGGATTGACAAAAAAGAAACCTTTCGCGAGGAACAAAGCAGCAATAGTGCCTAATATAATAAATGGTACTAATTCATTCACAACGGAAAAGATAACGCCAACGATAACAGCTAGTAATAAGGCAAACATCGGGTATCCAGGAATAGGATTATTTTCTTGTTCTTGCATAATTATTTATTTTGATATTAAAATGATATTATAAAACTATCACAATTTAATCGTTTGTAATAATATTATCGATGATTTCTTTAAAAAATGCGATAAAACTGCTTAGATACTACATCGTAAACATCCTAAAAATCAGCAGAACTAAAATGCGTATAGAGTTGCGCATCTGAATATTGAATCAGTCGATTTAGGGCGTTGGAAAATAATAACCTACCCTACGGGGTTCTAATCGGGAGCAAATAATTTTAAAATAACCTTTGTTCCAATTGGCTCACGCTGTTCATCATATAAATCAACAATCGAAATATCATTCTCTGCGTGTAGTAGCTCGATCCGTTTAGTTGTAATACCAATCCCCATCGACTCGTGGGTCTTTTTACGCCGATTTGCCTGTGCAGCGGCGCGTCCGATTCCGTTATCTTCGATCTCAAAAAGAATGAAATCTTCCGCTCGATAAATGTGGATTTTTAATTGATTATCTTTTTCAACTTTAGGCAGTAAACCGTGCCAAATCGCATTTTCTACAAAAGGTTGTAGAACGAGGGGCGGGATATTTACAAAACTGGTATCCACTTGTTTTCCTACGCTAATTTGGTAATTAAATTCGCTGCTAAAGCGGAGTGATTCTAGTTCGATATAAAGTCTGAGGGCAGCTAATTCCTTAGCTAAGGAGATGGTTTTGCGCTCGGAATTGCTGAGGATGGCACGGATGAGCGAAGACAGTTTACTGAGGTATTCTATTGCTCGTTGGGTCTTTTGTTGGATGATAATGCCCTTAATAGAGTTCATAGTATTGAACAAAAAGTGCGGATTCATCTGCGCCCGCAGGGCTTTCAATTCATTCTCGATAACTTGTAATTCCAATTGCGCAACGGCCGTTTTCTTGGCGGCTTCTATTTGAATTTGGCGGATGCGATAGCGATAAAAAGCGTACGCAGCCGCTAAAACAACTACTCCACAAAGTCCATAAAACCACCAAGTTTGCCAAAAAGGTGGTGTTATTTCAATCGGTAACTCGCGTATTTCGCTCGTATTCCCATTTACATCTTCGGCTTGTACCCGCAGCGTATAATCGCCCGGCGGCAGTTTAGTAAACCGAATCGGCTGCCCATTTTCTACCGA
>JBGCES010000821.1:0-7612 GCA_045106545.1 Saprospiraceae bacterium | reverse complement strand
TTAAGTTTTCTCAATATTTAAAGGGGCAAGATAGTAATTTTTTTTTATACGGCAATGTGGAACGTGTCACGTGCATATTTTTCATATAAATAAAATCATTTGTAATGGCATTAATTTACTAGAAAGAAACGAGACTTTTTTGCAAAAAAAAATTCCACATCTTGCTCGATGTGGATTTTTTAAGTAGTTAACGTGAAATAATCGTCATTTTTGACTGAGTCTATTTTTGTGCTAGACAAGGCAAAAAACGTAGTCATAGTCTTTTTACGACGAGGCTTTTTAACGATGTATAGTGCAAAAAGAGACCGTCACAAAATGTGTCGATTATTTTAGGTTAACTACTTAAAACGAACTAAGCAAGAAGTATCCCTTCTAGCTTAGCTTTTTTTCTTTTACTCTAGAAATTAGGACAATATACGTTACGACGTTCTGGTCCACAAATTTTATATACCAGTGCGAATTCAAAACCACCATTTCCATTACTCGCATCTCGCAAGTCGGAAGCATTCATATCGTAGCTAAAACCTAAGCTAAAGTTGTTATAATCGAAACGAGTAGATAAGATAATTGCATCATTCAAAATGCCACTATCAAAGCGGTTCGCTAAACGTCCCCAAGCACCAATTTGAAAGGCTTGGTAGTTATCACGCGTATTACCCAATAAGAATTTTAAACTCGTACCGAAGTTCGTTTGGAATGAAGGACCTTGCGACATCACAATCACACCTGGTACTAGACCAAACTTATCAGTTAATAAAAATTCACCTCCTGCGTGTACAGTAAAGCGGCTATATAATAAATCTTCGTCTTCTTCTGTAAACGACTGATTTGCCCGATTTAAGTGGTGAAAAGAACCACCAATATACATACTATTGTTACGGTCAAAAACCGAAAACCACATCAATCCCGCCGCCGCATCAGCAAATAGGAAATTATCCCGATTCAAATTATCTTCTAATGGATCAATCGTACCATCGAAACCACCCTGTCCATCGTGTTGTAATGGCCACCGCAAATTAATAAAATCAATACTACGTTGTGCTGCGCCACCTTCTACACCAACAACCAAGTAGTGCGAACGCGAGCGATAACCGCCCATACGCTTACTATAAGAAGCAGAAAGTTTACCAGTTACCGTTGAAAAATTGGACTCCCCTGCTCTATCGCCCCAAAAGGTACCACCAACACCAAAATAGTCATAGCGTCCAACAGGAATCCGCTGATCGTACGATACCGAGTAAGTATTAAAGGCATTAGATTTTAAGACACTCGCCCACTGATTGCGATAGTTTGCCGTAAGGCGAATATTACAATTCATCACGCCCGTCATTGCAGGGTTTAGATTGAGGGGAGAAAGATAAAACTGAGAGAAATGAATGTCTTGCGCAGTGAGCGATAGTGTACCTAGAACCGTTAGGCAAAGCACAAAAAGGCTACGTAATTTTTTCATCGGAAAGAATTTGTAATCTTGCTGCATATTGGGCAGAGTTGAGTTGAGAAAGTTTAATGATTGCTGTTTATTTGTTTAATTACGTTTAAATAATAAACGGTTCATAAACGGACAAATACGAGCGTATTTGGAAGGTAGGTGAGAAGAAGAATTTCGTGCTTGTCAACCTACGATTTTACAAATACTGCTCCATTTATCGGACAAATTGCAATTCTAACGAATGCAAAGGAAGTATATTTTTTGCGACAATATGAAAAAGCCGTACAAAAATAGTGTAAAAGTTGTTCAAAAGTGGGCATCACTCTAGTGATGATACAAAAAAATCTTTGTGCTTTTTTTTGAAACTTGTCGCCAGAAGTGCGACTTAGAAACGCCGAAAAAATAAATTTACATTTTTTCAAATGATGATTTTTCTGAATGAATAGTTTTTATTCAACAAAATCATCAATTGAAAAAATCAGAATAGCCTGCCCCGAAGAATTTCGGGGTAAATTTATTTTTTGGCCAATACTTAGGTGTAAACTAGAAGTGCAGAAGAATTGTGGTTGTTCGAGTAATATTTTTACTCATCAGTGAATACGTTGCAAAGATAACGAAAAATTATTCCGCTTCGTATTTCCAAAGCGCACCAAATTGCTCAACGAGGACATTATCGTAATAATCTGCCTTCTCAAATAGTTGTTTGAACAGTTTCATACCCGTCGC
Organism: Saprospiraceae bacterium; assembly: GCA_045106545.1. Taxonomy (GTDB): domain Bacteria; phylum Bacteroidota; class Bacteroidia; order Chitinophagales; family Saprospiraceae; genus JBGCES01. Next base: position 5,457 of record JBGCES010000821.1, on the reverse strand, counting down.
GGTATTCAAATAACGGTCATAAATCATTAGCGATAAGATAATGTCCTGTCCTTTCGGGTTAACACTAAACGTAAGTCCCTCGATTTGATAATTTTGACGCAATAAAAACTCATAAATAGGTTTAATATTGCCCTTAGGCAATAAAGCAAGATAAGCATCACCTTCAATCAAACCTGTTTTTTCATGATAAGAAATGTAAACGCGCGCACTTCCTTGGCGGATTTCCCAGTTATTAGGACCTAAGCGCGATAATTTCACATCGTAGCCTGATTGCTCTAGCATATCTTCAATCGTACGGCTAATGCCGTGTGGCTCATAAGGCCGATTTGCAGAAGGCAATAATACTTTGGCTCCACAATGCCCACAATAACCAGAGTCTTGTTGAGATTCTAAGACCATATTGGCACAAGAAACACAACGAGCCACTACCTCTCCGTGATACTTTTTATATTCTTGAATGGCATCACCCAAGTAATCTACTTGTAATGCAAATCCAATATTATTGGTATTTTGAAAAATACTCGAATTAATACCAATTACTTTTCCTGACTTATTTACTAGTGGTCCTCCGCTATTTCCAGGATTGAAAGCAGCATCCGTTTGCACATAACGTAGGTTGCTATTTTCCATGATGCGATCGGCTGTTGAGACAATACCCTGCGTAAAAGTAAATTTTAAACCCATCGGATGCCCTACAGCTACTACCGCATCACCATCTTGTATATTTTCTGAATTCGCAAATTCTACGGGAATTACATCAGCTACTTGCTGTGGCATTTCTAAAAAAGCCAAATCATGCTGCGGATCAGAGTATAATACCTTTGCCGTGCAACGCTCAATTAAATTTCCATCAATGATCACTTCGCAATTATCACGCACGACATGATCGTTCGTTACGATCAAGTTAGCAGACGGTACGTAGAAGCCCGTTCCAGTACTATATGGAGTAGCGATTTGAATAACGATATTTTTAAAACGCTCTATAACTTCGCGCATAGTCTTTAATCTGTCATGCTTAAACGATAATGTGTGATGCACTTTCAATCATTCGTTGCACCTTATACATCAATCATTAAATATGTTTATTCAACCAATCTAAGGTATATTCAAATACCTGCAACTGTTCTTTTTCATTATGAATTTCGTGGTAAAATCCATCCCAGCCTTTAAAAGTAACATCCTCTCCTTTGACGCGAGCGGCAAAATCTTTTGAACCTTGATAAGAAGTAATTTTATCATCAGAACCATGCATCAACAAAGTGGGAATGTCAACCTTACCCTTATATTTATCTAGCCAAGCGGCGGATTCCAACATCGCCGTCACCGTCATTATACTAATCTTACTATGCACTAATGGATCTTTGATGTAGTCGCGAACAACCGCTGGATCGCTCGACACATGAGTAGGATCGAGTTCGTTATCTTGAATCAGGCTAGGCGCAATACTTTTGACCAATTTCGCAAGTCCTACTTTGATCGCTGGCGGTTGAAATGACAATCTAATATGTGGCCCAGTTACTACTACTCCATTTAGTGTAGGATGACGATCGAGTGAGTATTTCAATCCTAAATTCCCCCCCATACTATGTCCATAAAGAAAAGTTGGTAAATCTGGATATAGTTCTTCCGTTTCCACCAATAACTGCGCGATTTCATTCAAGAAAGCAGCATAGCTGGGCGTATGCCCGCGTTTGCCCTCCGACTTCCCATGTCCACGTCGATCATAACCGACTACCGAATAGCCATTTTTATTAAAAAAATCAGCAAAATGATTGTAGCGATTCGCATGTTCGCCTAAGCCATGCACCAAAGCAATGACACCTTTCGGAGCATTTGATGCGGGCCAATGCTTAGCATAAATGTTTAGACCATCTTTGGTTGTCCAACTAAATTCAGTAGCAGCCATTTTTGTTAGTTAATTGGGTTGATTCAGTTAACTAAATTTAGTCAACCTTATCAACTATTTTTACTCTATACGCCGTCCATCTTCGTAATACACGACTTGTGCATCTGGATAGCGCATCAAGATAACATTATTTAAGAATTTACTCGCTGTATCGCGTTTGTTAAAATCACCAAGCATATAGGAAACCCCGCCATTATTGATTTTATCCATAAAAATATTCCCGTGTTGGGTGAAGATTTTATGATTAGCGGGTAATTCCTGAGTGGCATATTGAAATTGAACTTTGTAGCCCGTATAGCCCGCTGGAATGGATTTGGTATTCGCAGATACGGAATTTACTTCGATTTTAGTTTCACCAATATCCATAGGTGTGGAACTACTTCCAAATGGATCTCTTAACACACTCTCGACCGCCTGTTCCTTAATTATAGTAACTTCTTCTTTTGCATTAGCTGTGCTCTCTACGGGAGTACTTTTTACAACCTTACGATTATTCTCTACTTTCGGTGGTGAAGATACGTTGGTAGTAGTTGTAATTACCGTTGTTTCGGAAGATTCGTACACATCGTTGACTTTTGTATCAGTAGCGTTTTGTTGTTCTAACTGACGTTGTAAATCAGGTGGCAATTCTCCCCCCGCAGGAATTTCAATAATTTCCTGATTTTGTATTTCCTCCAGAAGTTCTTCAAATGATTTACCGCCCTCAATAATTTGCTTCAACGAACGATCTTTGTAGGGATCAGTATCAGAAAAGCCGACAATTTTCAACTCGGTACGCCGATTTTTTTGATGTTGTGCGTCACTACACTTGACACCATCATCACACTTATTCGTCAATTGGCTTTCGCCATAACCTTTTGCCGTAATGCGGCTTTCTGCAATACCTCCTTCTTCGATGATATATTGAACAGCTGATTGCGCTCGTTTTTGTGATAGATTACGATTATAAGCACTACTTCCGCGCGAATCAGTATGCGATCCTAATTCAACAATAATACTCGGATTATCTTTTAAAATAGTAATTAGGTTATCCAATTCCTTCGCCGCATCGGGACGAATATTAGCTTTATTATAATCGTAATATATATTTTCAAATTTCAAGACTTTGTTCAGCTCTGCGCGTTCCAAATCGATATTCGCCAATAAAGTACCCATTTCTAACCCACTCGTCAAATTATCCGACACCCCTGGTCCGACCTCACTCACCCCATCAAAACATAAAATACAGCCTTTGATGTCAATATATGCTTCAATTCTTTTGGTAAAAAAGCCATCTTTACGAATCATCAAAGTATAGTGATTACCTCGTTCTAAAGTATGTGAAAAAGTAGGTTGTGGATGATCGCGTAAGTCCAACTCCTGTTCTTCTTTGGTATTATTATACACTTCAATTCGCGCATCGACAATCGCATCCACCGTTTCATCTTCCAGTAGTTCCGCTAGCGTTACTTCAAATAAATAGCCCGGCTTACGCGGCATTTTTATTTTGGTGTAAACCTTATCCCCTGCCGCTTTTCCTTGCGTGGAGACAGTAACAGTTTGGGTTTTAAAAACATCTTTTTCTGCACGTACAACATATTCCTGATTAGCTGGCAACTCTAAAGTAAAAAAACCTTCCAAGTTAGAAACCGTTTCGGCTTTGATGGCGTTGGTCTGCGCATCTAATACCGTTACTTTGACTAAGTTCAAATAGCCTCGATTGTTTTCTTCAAATACGTAGCCTTCGATGGTCACTTGTGCAGCAAGTGCTGTAGTCAGTAATACACAAAACGATAATAAGATTAAGTTTCTCATAAAATAGTAGTTGATTAGTTTATTCGTCAATCGTTTAACGTAACGCTCAAACTACCTCCCGTAGCATCTGAATCGTTACCTTTGCAACTTTTTGCACAAAAATACTATTGTTTTTATAAATGCAATCAACTAATCAACAAAGTCAACTCAATCTATGGATTTAAGAATTGTCTTCATGGGTACACCCGATTTTGCAGTACCCTCTTTAGATATTTTAGTAAAAAATGGCTACAACGTAGTAGGAGTCGTAACGGCAACAGATAAATATGGCGGACGCGGTAATAAAAAGTTGATTGAATCAGCAGTAAAAAAGTACGCGGTTGCGCAAGGAATTCCAGTTTTGCAACCTAAAAACTTGAAAGCGCCGGAATTTATCGACGAACTATGTGCGCTAAATGCAAATTTACAAATCGTAGTCGCCTTTCGCATGCTCCCCGAAGTCGTTTGGAATATGCCCGCGATTGGTACTTTTAATTTGCATGGCTCGTTACTACCGCGCTATCGTGGTGCAGCGCCAATCAATTGGGCAGTAATCCGTGGCGATCAAGAAACAGGTGTAACCACCTTCTTTTTAAAACACAAAATCGATACGGGCGACATGATTTTACAAAAACGCCTACCGATTAGTGAAAATGAAACGGCGGGTGAAGTTCACGACCGCATGATGGAACTCGGTGCGGCAGCTGTTTTAGATACCGTGCAATTAATTGAACAAGATGCGGTCGAATTGCAACCACAGGATGACAGTCAAGTCACCAAAGCACCAAAGATTTTTCACGATACCTGTGCGATTGATTTTACTCAACCTACAGAAAGTGTACATAACTTCATTCGCGGTTTGAGTCCGTACCCAACAGCATGGACGACACTGCATGACAAAAAGTTGAAAATTTTTCAAACGCGAAAAGAGTTAGTTGAACACGATTTGACTCCTGGCACTTTTCTACCTATTGATAAAAAGCAATTAAAAATTGCTACCTCAGATGGTTTTGTCGAAGTATTGGAGTTACAATTGGCAGGTAAAAAACGGATGACGACCCAACCTTTTTTGAATGGATATCAAGAATTTTAAAAAAAAATTGCTTTTTTTTAAAATCAAGTTATGGAATTTATGAAATGCTGCGTCTTAATAATGAATTCTATAAGATTACGAACTCTGTATTTCTCCTTAAATTCCTATTACGTATCCAAAACCCGCTGTCACTAACCGAATTAATATACTCTCTTTTAGAAAAAAGTCTGTTCCATGCGAACGGATTTTTTTTTGCTCTATCTGCAAATTGATGGAAATTATATTCCCGTCTATAATATTCACCATTTCAAAACAAAACTTTCTACCTTCGCTCACTGTTCCACTCCTAATATTTTAGGTTCTTTGACTATTCACGTGAAAGAGTCAGTCGGCAACTGTTTTCAGCGCTACCCTACGGTCGCTTCCTCTAACAATTTTATGTCTGACACGAGACTTGTCAAAAAACAATATTTTATTTGACCGCTAATTTTACAACATGGCACAATCGTTAAAAACGATTAAGCAACCCATCATTGAGGAATTAAAACATTTTGAAACGCACTTTCGAGCATCTATGCGTAGTCCAGTAGCTTTATTGGACACCATTACTTATTACATTGTAAGAAGAAAAGGGAAACAAGTACGTCCCATGTTTGTGTTTTTGGCAGCAAAAGTTTGTGGTGATACCTCAGAAAGTAGTCATGTAGCAGCTTCTTTAGTAGAATTATTACACACTGCCTCTTTA
>JBGCES010000820.1:0-1544 GCA_045106545.1 Saprospiraceae bacterium | reverse complement strand
GTTACGCTGCCGCGAAAAACGCCAATCGCAACACTTTTCAAACAGGTAATCAAGGTGCAGGAACGGGCGCAACCGTGGGTAAACTGAACGGCATGGAATATGCGACTAAAGGTGGAATCGGCTGCGCAACTTTGCAATTTGACAACGGATTAGTTGTTAGTGCTGTCGTCGCGGTGAATGCGCTGGGTGATATTTATGATGGCGAACAGCAAATTGCTGGTATGCTGAATCAAACTAAAAACGGCTGGGAAAATTCAACAGATTTTATTCTAAATGGCTACCAAGCACAGGTTTTCCCAAATGGCAATACGACTATCGGTGTAGTAATTACTAATGTAAAAATGAACAAAGCTCGCTGCAAAAAATTAGCGCAAACGACGCATGATGCTTTTGCTAAATGCATTCGTCCTACGCATACGCTTTACGACGGCGATGCCATCTTTGCTGCCGCTACGGGCGAAATTGAATTTTCGGATCAATTATTTTTGAGTGTAGCTGCTAACCGCGCAATGGAAAAAGCGATCGTTAATGCGATTCGATCAGCGGAATCAGTGGCAGGTATTCCAGCGGGAGATAATGTTTCAAATCAACTTTAACAGAAAACCTTTCATAGTAGTTAGTCGTTAAATTGTTACCAGTTACTCGTTAAAAAAATTGCTATGAAAAAAATCTACTACTTCACTTTTTTACTATTTCTACTCTCTTCCTGTACAACTAATTATCAAATTTTTGATGTCGATTCTCAACAAGTACAAGAAGTACCTACCGAGAATGTTTTTGTATTTGAAAATGATAGTTTAGAAATCGTTTATGACCTCTGGACAGACGGCGGAACGTTATTATATCGAGTTAAAAACAAACTGGATCGACCGCTGGAAATCGCAATGGACAAAAGTTATTTTGGTTTTCAGCGCGATAAAATCAATTATTACCGCCCTGCCGAACAATCCGAATTTGGTTTAGCACCACCTAACGACGAATTAGTCTATTCACCTTTTGGGCTTTACGATCCGATTATTACAATTCCTGCAAAAGAAGGGCGCTGGCTGGAAGGTTTTCCGATTACTTATCAGATGCTTCGTTTAAAAAAGGGCGAGTCAGCACGTTTTGATAAAAAAAATAGTCCCTTACAATTTGCTAATTACCTAGCGGTTAGATGGTTGGAGCAAAATGAACAGCAAGAATATGAAAATATTACCCACGAATTTTGGGTATCAAGAGTAAATAAAATTGGTAAAAAGGAATGGCGCAATTACGCGGAGAGTGATTTGGCGAAAGCCGATAAATTTTACGTAAGTCCCGCGCCAGAAGAACGACCTGGCGCATTTTGGTTGGATGTTGGACTTAGTATTTTAGAAGAAGCCTTATTCTTGATTTCATTTTAGGAAAACATTATGCGTTAACTAAAGTCTTTCTGCCCATTTTTCACTCAATACGACTGGCGGCGATAAGCACAAATCTTCTAATTCAGAAAATGAACCCCGAAATACATTCAAATCTACATCACCTTGCACGCCTTTGAGACGCCCCCGGTTACCATATTG
>JBGCES010000082.1:0-6814 GCA_045106545.1 Saprospiraceae bacterium | reverse complement strand
CCCAATTTTGGTACCATACTCGTTTGATACCTAAACTAGGATGGTTAGAATATCTAATAATTACACCCGCTCAGCATCGCGTACATCATGCAATTAATGATATTTATTTAGATAAAAATTTAGGAGAGATTTTTCAATGGTGGGATCGCATGTTTGGTACTTTTCAAGAAGAATTAGATGATGTTCCTTGTGTTTACGGCATCAAACGTGCGCCTCGAACTTGGAATCCGATAAAAATTAATTTTCAACATCTTTGGTTACTGATGCAGGATGCCTGGCGGACAAATAGCTGGTGGGATAAACTGCGCCTTTGGTTTATGCCTACTGGTTGGCGACCAGCAGATGTGGTAGAAAAATATCCTATCGAAGTTATCGAGGATCCTTATTCTTATGATAAATATGCGCCTCAATTATCTACTAAATTGCAAGCATGGACCTGGTTTCAGTTTATCCTTACGAATATTTTCTTTCTACACATGTTAGTTGGCTTTACTGAAATTGGGTTTCCTCAGTTGTTCTTTTACGGTGGATTTATTTTCTTACATATTTATGCATATTCTACCTTAATGGATTTAGATAAAAATGCGATTTGGTTTGAAATGGTAAAATCCGTTTTCGGTCTGGCGATCATTTATCAGCTTGGTGGCTGGTTTACGGCTAGTGCAGCCACTTCTTTAGCAACGCCCCTGATGATTGTTTATTTAATTGGCACTGTAGTTATTGTAGCGGGTTTTGTCATGACCGAATTGCAGCAAGCAGAAAGAAATTTCACAACGGCATAGTGAATATAACAAGTTGCACTTTTGGATAGACATCTTGGCAATTCGCTAGGAAAACTATTTTATTATCCGTGCAATTTGTTATATACACGTGAATACGTGCTTTGTCCAGAAATAATAATTTATTCCTATATTAGCTTATATTCTTCTAATAACATTTCTCTACCTTACCACATAATTTAGCCTTACGACTATACTATTGATATGATTTTAGGCTTGTACAAAGTTTTGCAAAAGACACAGTTTTTGACGCAGATAAACGCAGATTTTTTCCGTAATGCTACGGAACAAGTTATGATTCAAGTAGGTCTTATGTCGCTCACAACCCGCTTGAATCATAAAAATCATAGAGAATCAGCGTCAAATAAAAACTTTGTACAGTCCTAATATGATTTAAGACATTAATGGACTAATATCAAGTTTATGGTTACTTCTATACCGATTAACTTCAACCGAGAATTTTTAGGCGCATGTATCCAAGGGGATGCACAGCGGCAGAAGGCGTTGTATGACACCTTTTCGCCAACAATGTTTGCGATCTGTTTGCGTTACGCCAATGATTATCACCACGCCGAAGATATTTTACAGGAAGGCTTTATTAAAGTTTTCAAACGTCTAAACCGATTTCGGTATGAGGGATCGTTTGAAGGCTGGTTAAAGAAGATTTTTGTGCATACCGCAATTGAGCACTATCGTAAATCGTTGAAATTCAGTGGTTTAGAGGAAGTGAATACGCTGGACAAACATACCGATGCTCCGCTTGCGCAAACCGATTTGCAAGCCGCCGACTTAATTCAACTCGTCCAACAACTTGCTCCAGGCTATCGAACAGTGTTTAATTTATACGCTATCGAAGGTTATTCCCATAAAGAAATCAGTAGTATGCTAAAGATTAGTGTAGGTACTTCTAAATCACAATTAGCACGTGCTCGGACTACCCTCCAACGACGCGTGAATCAATTAAAGCTGCGGGTGAAATAGTTTTTAGAAAATTAACTTTTGATGCTGCAACCTTTTGACGAAAAACTCCTACTAGTAGAAGTAGGTTATTCCATGAAATAAAGAAATATACTGCGTCTTTGATAATAAATTATTACAATTGATTATGCAAGGAACGAGGGAGCATTTAGATGACTTAGCAAAATCTCTGCTGAATGAATTCACTTCACAGCCACCCGCTGAGAAATGGGATGATATTCAGGCAGAATTGCAAGAAACGACAACGGATCAACTTTTTCAATCTTTAAAAGAACATCAGGTCACTCCTGCTACTCGAAACTGGGAAAAGATTCAGTACAATCTTCCTTGGCAGGTGGTCTATCGCAAGCAATTATTATGGTTAAGTCGCACCGCAGCGGTGTTATTACTTGCTTTCTGTTTACCACAATTACTCAAATATCAACATAAATACCCACCCGTTTCCGAAACAGTATCTACCGCCGCTACCACTACTAATACGACTACTTTTGGTCAAATGATGGAACAAGTGGAGCAGGAAAAAACACAAGCGAAAAAAACTACGCACTATACACTTCGGAAAAAATCAATACCTACAACGGAAGCAGAGCAACTACTTGCTTCAATTTTGCTCGATGACGAGGAATTTCCTGATTCCTTATTAGATATTAATCGCTTGCGCAATATGCTCAAACCAATTGAACCGCTACCCGTTATTTCCGCCGTAGCGCGTATCGAAAGTTTACCGATTACTAATCTAAAAGTGGAACGCAAACAGCCGATTAATGTAGAATTAGAAATCTCGGTTCCGTTGATATTTGTAGAGGAAGGAGAAGCAGAACAACTCATTGAGCGGTATGAAAAAGAGCAGCAATTGAATTAAGAGCAATGAGAGAATTAGGGAATGATAATATGAATATGTCGATCTACTTAATTCAATTTTTTATCTAGATTATACAACATATTCTCAACTTTGCCTTATATTGCCACCAAATTAATAATGGTTGTAATTATAGAAAACAGTTTTCTATTTTAGAGCTGTTCGATGAGTAATAAATAGTGTTTGGTTATCATTCTCTCTTTTTGAAATTGTTTTTTTGGATAAATGATTAATTACTTTCACTAAGTACGCCGACAAGAATCAGCATAGTTTTTTGAAAGAATGAACGTATGCATAAATAATTGGTATTCAGTTTTTTAAGCAGTCTGACTTCTCTCAGATTTATCGGTCTTTTTTCTGTCTTCTCACTTGGTACATTTAAAACTCTATATAAAATGCATTGCCTAAATTGCATTTTACTTCGAATGATAAAAAAACACGGAGACGAAGCATAAGTTACTTGCTTTGTCTTTTTTTATTCCTACCGCCGTTCCACTTCAATCTGTCCATCTTGCATTACAATTTCCACTACATCATTAGCGGCAACTTGCCCAATTTGTGTTAGGTACTTTCCATCTTTTTTAATCAAAGCAAATCCACGTCCTAATGTTGCGACGGGATCGAGTAATGCAACGATTTGCGATAAGCTATTGAGTTGTTGTTGCGCTCTTTTTACTTGAAAATCAACGACTTGAGGTAGCTGAGTTGCAATTTGTTGGAGTTGTTGCTGAGCACGTTGTAGTGGGAGTTGACTATGAAAACGTAGATTTTCGCGTAAGCGCTGCAGATTATATTGCTGTTCGGCAAGCTGCGTTTGCGCTGCTCGTTGCGCTTGCATGCCTAAATTGAGGAGTCGCGTTTCAAAGCGCAAATGATATTGAATTAAAAATTCTGCCACTGCCGTGGGTGTTTTTAAAGCAGTATGTGCTACCAAATCGAGAATGACTTCATCCGTATCATGTCCAATTCCAGTGAGTACGGGCAGCGGAAATTTTGCCACAGCTTGCGCTATTTTCAAACTATCAAACACCGCTAAATCCAATTTTGCGCCACCACCACGGATAATCACAACCACATCAAACGGCTTACGCGCTCGTCGAATACGCTTCAATTGTTGCAGAACTTCTTGTTCCACTTGCGCACCCTGCATTGCTGCACTAAATAATTGACAATCAAATTGATACTGATAATCATTTTGTTCTAACTGACGCAAAAAGTCTTGATAACCCGCCGCATTGATGGAAGAGATAATCGCGACACGTTGAGCAACTAATGGTAATGGAATCTCTCGGTTTTTAGCTAATAAATTAGCCTTTTCGAGTTTTGCGATGGTTTCCTGACGTTGTAGTTCTAGCTGTCCCAGCGTATAACTTGGGTCAACATCTTCGATGTGTAAACTCAATCCCCAACGTTCGTGATATTCTATTTTTACTTGCAAAAGTACTTCCATTCCACTTTGCAAAATGGCATCCAGACTGCGCCCTAGTTTTCTTTTTAGTCGATTGTGCGTTTTAAACCATAAAATCGCATCGGCAGCCGCAATGATTTCGCCCGTTTCTGCCTCTTTTTGAATTAAATTCAAATAATGTTGTCCACGTGAAAGATTGACTTGTGCCAACTCACATTTGATCCATAGCGACTGGGCGAAGTTGAGCGCAACGACGCGGCGAAGTTGAGTTGTGAGGTCGGAAAGGGAGTAGGTTGTAGGTTGGATGATTAGATAATTTAATGGTTTGTAAAAAGGTCGTTTTGTTTAACCTTATCAACTAAATCATAAGTAACAATCCCCGCAGCCATCGCCACATTCATGGAAGTATTCACTCCGTACATGGGAATATGAATGGCACGTTGGGCTAAATTTAGGACTTCTTCAGATACTCCGCGTTGCTCACTGCCCAGCACCAAAATGACGGGCTGTACGGGTTGAAATTTCCGAAAGGGCATACTCGTTTTTGTCCATTCCAGCGCAATCAATTGCTGACTGATTTGTAACGTTTCTATTTCAGCTAAGGTTTTCAGAAAAGTGTAGGGAACGTATTTATGCGTAGCACGAGCGATGCGTTTCCACTTTTTGCTTTGTGCAAATTCGCTACAACGATAAAAATAAATGTGCTGCAAATTTGCCGCATCCGCCAAGCGAAAAGCCGCACCGATATTATTGGGTAGCGTTAAACCATCGAGTAGGAGAGAGATTGGATGTCGATGCTGATTGATCTGTAGAAGATGCGTAGCGAAATCTGGTCGCTCGTCCTGAAAATTTATGGGTTTGGACATGAAGCTAAATTTAGGGGCAAGATAGCTAGAAATAGTTAGAGGTGATCAAAATGTGAATAATCACCTCTGACCATTTATGATGGATCGTTAATGGCATCCAGTTTTTCTTCCGGAATCGTATCAAAATCCTTTAACCGAACCAACATCGCCAACATCAAATAGAAGATAATACTCGTCGGTAGCAGCGTAATCGCTTCCTGCGGATAACTGGCGACGACCAAAATAAAGACGGCGCAGGTAATACCGAGATACATATTTTTGATTTCGGGATCGCGACACCTAAAGTAGTAATAAATACCAGTTTTTAAAGCGATAAAGAGCATGACCATATAGATGATCAGACCGATATAACCCGCTTCTACGGCGATTCTTACATATAAACTATCATGGGCAAAACTTGCTAACCACGAATCGGGCGTAAAGCGCGCGCCCCACATTCCCGTACTTCCCAAACCTGCCCCAATTGGATGCGATTGAATATAAGGTTGAATTAAGGCTTGGTTATCTAAACGAACTTGTACCGAAGCATCTTCCGAAGGACGGAATGCCGATTGAATCCGCCAAACGATCGCGTTGGAAGTGGATTTCATCATCATACCTGTACCTAAAACGAGCAGCACACTCGTAATAATCATCGTCTTACGATTCAGCGTAAGGAGAGCGAAGAACAATAAACCAATTGGCACCAGCACAAAAGGTGTGCGCGAACCTGCGAAAGCCATTGCCATCATCATCATCAGCGCTCCTAAACCGAGTAGTGCTTTTTGCCACTTTTTGTATGGACCAATTAGAAATGCCATACACATCACGCCCATATAACCCATTAAAATTCCGAAAGTCGTCGGGTCAGAAAAGAAGGAAAACACCCGCATTCTATCCCATTGTACGATGAGCTGAAAGCGTTTTTCATCGGCGTATAACCATTGTAATTCTGCGTCACTAAAGCCGATGAATTCTTGTTTCATAGCATATAAAGCAGAAGCAAATGCCCAAAATAAGATGGCTTTAAGGATGAGTTTTATGGTTTTTAAATCTTTGAAGGCGTAGCAAGCGATATAGTACAACATGAGCATTAGCGCCATTGTCCGTACCGTATAAATCCACGCCATGCGAGAACCTGCTACTGGATTGAGTAGTTGCAGAATGTTATAATAAATCCAGACGAGAATTAGCACGCTAATTGGATGTTTTAAAAAGCCAAATTCTCGATCTCGACTCAATTTTACGATGACTCCAAAACCCATTGCGAAAAGTAATCCATCGAGTGCCGTTCCAATTGGTGCGCCTGTATATTTCGCCGCAAGGCTGATTAAAACACCACTGGAAAGCATGACGATCATTCCAAAAGGCAGGTTAAATATGCATAGCAAGACCATCGGAATGCCGATAATTACGCCTAATAGTCCAACACCAATGACCAGCCCAAGTTGGGTGGTAATGAGCGTAAACATGATAGCAATAAAAACGCAAAGCACATAGCCAAGTGGATTATTCAATTTTTCAATTAAAACCACCCGTTTGAGCCATTCCGTAAAGGTTTCTCTTTTATTTAAATCTAAAATACTCATTTGGGAAATGATGGACTATAAATGAATAGATATGATGATCGAATTAGTGAATGACGGGATGAATGAATTCACCTACTTCTTATTTTTTTTATTAAATAAAAACGACTTTAATAAAACACGCCAGAAGTACTAAAATGCAGAGTGCAACGGCAGCAGCTTCGAGTATTTTTTCTTTGAGCGATAATTCCGTATCGCTGTGATCGAATTTTTCCATAGTAGTAAAAAAGATTGGACGTGGTAAATACAATGACAGAATTAGTGAATGATGCAATGAATGAATATGCACTGATAATCAGTTCATTATAGTTCAGTTATTGTCAAAGTAGATTTGTGTATCTAATTAATAAGGCGGGAAG
>JBGCES010000819.1:0-2069 GCA_045106545.1 Saprospiraceae bacterium | reverse complement strand
TTACGCTCTCCTCTTATTAGTAACGAAACTGATAGGTCATTAATGTTAGCAGGTGGCGTTCAAACTGGTGATCAGTTTCGTTTCTCCATCTCACCAGGCTTAGAAGTAGTGGATCAAACGATCGCTGCATTTCAAGATCTAAAAGATCAAATAAGTGAAGCGGATGCACTTCTTCTTTTTTCTTGCAAAGGGCGACATGCTGCTCTTGGACCAATGATTGAAGATGAAGTAAAAGGGATCTACGATCACTGGCAACAGCCGATGATTGGTTTTTTTAGTTATGGAGAGATAGGAGCGGATCATAGTGGGAAATGCGATTTTCATAATGAAACTTGTTCTCTAATCGTTTTGCGTGAAAAATAGATAGTTACACGTAAACGATTAATACTCACTATTTATCAAATTTGGTCAATTATGACAGACACTATCCAGGATCTATGGGAGAAAATCAGCCTTTTAGATCTACCAGATATTAAAAAAGAGGCATTATTAGCGGGATTAAAACAAGCAGATAAAGAGTATCAGCGGGTAGATTTTAGTGTAAAACGGACATTAAAAGACAAGACAATCGTAGTTAATTTATTAGAAAAAACGATTGAAGATTTACAAATACAGCAAGCTTATATCGAACAAACCAACCAACAATTATCAGAACATCAAATAGAAATAGAGGCGAAAAATAAAAAACTAGAAGTTCAGAAACAATTGATTGAAGCACACTCGCATCAGTTGAAAGAAAATATAGAAGAGCTAGAAAATTCTTATGCTGAGCTAGAACAGTTTTCGTATATCGCATCACACGATCTTAAAAGTCCATTACGTACGATCTCAGGTTATGCGCGTCTTTTGCAGCGGCGGTATGGTAGGCAATTAGAAGGAGAAGCCAATGAGTTTTTGACCTTTATTATTAATGGCGTAAAACACATGAATGATACCATTTGTGATTTACTAGAATATTCACGAGCTGGTAAACAAGAACCTCATTTTGTAATGACCAATCTAAATCAGACAATTGAGTTAGTAAAATTTAATTTGAGAGAGGAAATTGAATCTACTAATACTCAAATTATTATTAGGAATGAATTACCAAAACTTTTTGCACTCAAATCAGGTATTACCCAGCTCTTTCAGAATTTAATTGGTAACGCCATTAAATTTCGCTCTACCCATCCGCCGGTTATTACTATCAACGCCCTTTTTCAACAAACGCATTGGGTAGTCACTGTTTCAGATAATGGCGTAGGGATGGATGAAAATTTTCAACACAAAGCCTTTCAACCTTTTCAACGACTCAATAATATTGAGCGCCCTGGCACTGGCATGGGCTTAGCGATTTGTAAAAAAATCGTACAAATGCACAATGGGACTATTCGCTACGCTTCTACCAATGGAGCCGGAACGACGTTCTACATCACACTTGCTGCAGAAAACCCCTACCCTACCGCTTTAAATATCGCTGTGTAAACAATTGTTGGAAAACTAATAAAAACAGTGTACCTTTAGTATTGATCAAAAAGAACTTCATCATTTGACTTTTTTCTTGGTCCTATTATGCGAATTATTCACCTTTTTTTTAACTTAATAAAACTTTGATTATGAGCAGTTTAGTACCACAATCCCCGAAGCAAAGCACCGTAATTATCAGCGTTGTTCTTGTACTTTTGGGTTTACTTGGCGCACTAATCAGTCCCGCTATTGCCGACAATGGAGACTGGTTTTTATTAGCGGGATTTGTTTTACTGCTACTGGGGGTTTACGTAAAAGGATTGTAAATCATTCTAAATATTATTAGAAAATAAAAATGCAAGAATAGCACTCGCTCGCTATTCTTGCATTTTTTTTACAAGTAAAATTCATAGGCAGTGCTGAAGAAAGATGATTAAGTACTTCGATTGATATAAGCGACACTTTTGGCGATAGTAATTTTTTCGATAGGCAAGGCAAAAAATCTTTGCATAGTCCTTCTACGGAAATATTTTTTAACGCAGTATATCGGAAAAATTACCCGTCATAAAGTGACGATTATATTGATTGAAGTACTTACATGCAACTTATTCGACGCCATCGCA